>JBJMQK010000105.1:0-17747 GCA_045802735.1 Anaeromyxobacteraceae bacterium
TCTCGCTCCTCACCCCGGAACGGATCGCCGAGCTCGGCGGGGCGGAGGCCGCCTTCGCCCGCTCCCCGCACGCCATCGTGTCGTTCGAGGCGCTGCGCGCGGACGAGGTCGGCCTCGGCAAGACCATCGAGGCGGGGCTCGTCTTCGCCGGCCTGCGCCAGCTCGGGCTCGCGGAACGCGTCCTCGTGATCGTCCCCGAGCACCTCGCCTTCCAGTGGCTCGCCGAGCTCTTCCACAAGTTCAACGCGCTCTTCACGCTCCTCACCGCCGAGCGCATCGCCGAGCTCGGCGGTCCCGAGGCGGCCATCGCGCGGAGCCCGCTCGCCATCGTCCCGCTCGAGCGCCTGCGCGACGACGCAGAGCTCGTCGACGCGGCCTGCGAGGCCCCGCTCGACCTCGTCATCGTGGACGAGGCGCACCACCTCGCCGAGGACGCGCTCTTCGACGCGGTCGAGCCCGTCGCGCGGAGCGCCTTCGGCCTCCTCCTCCTCACCGCGACGCCGGTGCGGCTCGATCCGCGCGAGTACTTCCGCCTCCTCGGCCTCGTCGAGCCCGTCCCCACCGCGTCGCTCGAGGCGTTCCTCGCCCGGCTGGCGCGCCACGAGTCGTACGCCGCCGTCGCGCGCGCGCTCCTCTCCGGCAGCGACGTGCGCGAGGCGCGCGCGAGGCTCGCGGAGCTCGAGCCCGACGATCCGGAATTCACCGATGGTGAGGGAGACGGCGAGGCGCTCCTCCGGCACCTCGCCGACCGCTACAGCCTCTCCTCGCGCCTCATCCGCAACCGCCGCGTGAAGGTCGGCGCCTTCACCTCGCGCGTGCTGCGCCGCGAGGACGTCGCGGCGGGTGGGAAGATCGAGGCCGCGGCTGCGCTCTGCGCGAAGCTCGCCCAGGGCGGCGAGAAGGTGCTCGTCTTCGGCGCCGACGCCGCGGCGCTCACGGCGCTGCAGGCCGCCGTCGCGCACAAGGGCAAGGAGGCGCTCCTCTACGATTCGGCGGAGACCATCGACGCCCGCGATCGGCTCGTCGCCCGCTTCCGCGACCCCGAGGGCCCGATGGTCCTGCTCTCCGGCGAGTCGGGCGGCGAGGGGCGGAACTTCCAGTTCGCGTCGCACCTCGTCTGCCTCGATCTCCCCGAGTCGCCGCTCACGCTCGAGCAGCGCATCGGCCGCCTCGATCGCCTCGGCCAGCACCGCCCGGTGGAGATCCACGTGCTTGCGGAGCCGGGCGAGGAGGCGTTCCTCGCCGACCTGTACGAGAAGGAGATCGGCATCTTCGAGGAGCCGGTGGGCGGGCTCGACTCCGTGCTCGCGTCGCTCCCCGCCGACCTCGCCCGCGTCCGCGCCGAAGAGGTGGAGGCGCGCGCCGCCTTCCGCGCCGAGCTCGCCCTCCGCGTCGCCGAGGGGCGCCGCGCCCAGCACGAAGGATACGACCCGCTCCTCGACCTGCGCTCCGCCGCGCTCCCCGAGCTGGGCCGCCTCGTCGCGAGCGCGTTCCGCCGCCTCGGCGAGGCGCCCCCGGACGACGTGACCGCCGGGAGCGAGGCGATGCAGGAGGCGCTGCTCGCGCTCTCGCGCACGCTCGAGGAGCAGCTCGAGGAGGTCTGCGCCGAGGTCGGCCGCCGCGTCGGCGTGGACGTCGACACCGACCAGAACGTCCACCCGTTCGAGGTCGCGTTCACCCTCGGTGCCCACCTGCGCATCGAGGCGCTCCCCGGGATGGAGATCCCGGAGGAGCCCGTCACGTTCCTCGGCAGCTTCTGGCGCGAGACGGCCGTCGCGCGCGACGAGCTGCAGTGGTTCGCGACGGGGCACCGCCTCGTCGAGGCGCTCGTCGGCCTCGTCCGCGACGGCGAGGGCGGGCGCGCCGCGGCCTTCCGCGCTGCGGCGGCGCCGCGCCGGGGCGCGCTCGCGACCCGCTGGCACGTCGCCTGGCCGGCGCCGGCCGACGTCGCGCCGGGCGCGCGCGTGCCGTCGCGCCAGGCCTCGCGTTACCTCGACGAGACGCCGATCTCCGTCGCCATCGACCTCGGCGAGGGCCACCGACCGGTCTCGGGGCTCGCGAGCGCGATCGAGGAGGAGGGCGGCGCCGACGAGGCGCGCGTCGGCGCGCCGCCCGCGGCGCTGCTCGAGGCCGCGCGCGCCGTCGCCGAACGCGAGGCCGAGGAGGAGCTCGCTCGCCGCCGCGACGCGGCGCTGGCCCGCCTCGCGGGGCACTCCGAGGCGGAGGAGGAGCGGCTCGTGACCGCCGCGTTCGAGGGCGGCGCGGCGCGGGAGGAGGTGGACGATGCGCTCACGGCGGTCCGCCAGCACCGCATCGCCACCGAGGCGGCGCTCCGCCGCGCGCGGGTGGAGCTGGACGCGGCGGCGCTCGTCGTCCCCGCGGCGTGATGGCATGCGCGATGCCGCGAGGCTCGTGATGGGGAGGCGCCGTCAGGCGCCGGATCTCGTTCATGACGGCGGAGGCGACGCTGCGGATCCATTCGAGTGGCCGCCGCCATGAACGCGAGCGCCGCCGGAGCCCTTCAGGCGAGGCCGCACGCGCCGACGTCGCCGCCCGCGAGACCGGGGACGCACCCGCTCACCCCGGGCGCGGCGCGCGCCGGGCTCCTCGTCGTCCCCGGCGGCTACCGCGCGGAGCGCCCCGCGCCCCTCGTCGTGCTCCTGCACGGCGCGGGCGGCGACGCGCACGGGATCGGCGCGCTCCTCGAGCCGCTCGCCCGCGCGCTCGGCGACGCGCTCCTCGTCGTCCCGGAGTCGCGCGACGCGACGTGGCACGTCATCGCGTCCGACCTCGGCCCCGACGTCCGGGGGATCGACGTGGCCCTCGCGCGCGTGTTCGAGCGCTACGCCGTGGACCCGCGACGCGTCGCGATCGCCGGGTTCTCCGATGGCGCGTCCTACGCGCTCACGCTCGGCCTCGCGAACGGCGCGCTCTTCGACGCGGTGCTCGCCTTCTCGCCGGGCTTCGAGGCCTCGCCCGCGCAGCGCGGAAGGCCGCGCCTCTTCGTCTCACATGGCACGGGCGATCGGGTCCTCCCGATCGACAGGACGAGCCGCCGCCTCGTCCCGCGGCTCCAAGCCGCCGGGTACGAGGTGAAGTACGAGGAGTTCGACGGCCCGCACACCGTCCCCGGGGACGTGCAGGACGATGCCGTGCGGTGGCTCGGCTGGCGCTCGGCCGCGCGGCCGCCTCGGTCGCGGGGCGCCCGCTAGAGCGCTGCGCCTCTCCGCGCAGCTCACCCGACATGGTGCGACACGCGCCGGCTCGGTCGGCCGCGACGGCCGCCCCGTCGCTCCCCGGGCGCCGGACCGTGAAAGCGCTCCCCCGTCCCGTGGCGTCGCCCCGGCTGGCGGGCGTCGACGTCCCCCCGAGAAATGTGGTTCCCGCCGACTGGACCGCACGCACGCGAGGGCCCTCCGTCCGGACACCGCTGCGCCGCAGCGATTCACGCTCCGTGCGCGTCCGCGCGCGCGCGGCGCCCCATGTGCACGAGATGTGAAAAGAACCTCGCCCGGTCGCCTGGTGTCATCACGCCTTGCAGGCTGCCCCTCCTGCGGCAGGCGTGCTGGGCGTCCTCGTGGTCGCCCGTAGGAGGCGCGCCGCCGCTCTCGGTACGTTGCCGTCCATGCGGAACGGCACCCACTACCTCCCTCGCCCTACTCCCACCTCCTCGCTCCCACGTCTCACCACCTCCAGCGCCCTGGTCGCCCTGGCGGCGCCGTGGTTCGCGGCGCTGGCCCTCACCGCCGTCGCGTGCGGCGGCGGTGCTGCGGGCGCGCTGGCTCCGGCGGTGCCGCCGGGCGCCGAGGTCACCTCCGCCGTCGCGCCGGTGGCGGGCGACGATCACGGCGCGGAGGCGCAGCGGCGGGCCGACGCCGCGACCGAGGCGCTCGTCGACGGGTTCTGGAGCTCCGACGCGCGCGCGTTCACCGTGACGCGGGGCGGCGCGCCGGCGGAGTACTGGATCGCTGCGCAGGCGTACGACGCCGTCCTCGACGGCGTGGAGCGGAGCGGCGGGCAACGCTTCACCGACGTGGCGAAGGCCTTCGTCGCCGGCCAGGACGCGCGCGGCTGGGAGCGCGACTTCTTCGATGACGAGAGCTGGATGGCCCTCGCGCTCATCCGCGCGTCCGACCTCACCGGCGACGGCGAGGCCCTCGCCCGCGCCGAGGCGCTCCTCGAGGACATCATGACGAACGGCGCCGACCCGGCGGGCGGTGTCTGGTGGAACCGGCAGCACACGCAGAAGGCGACCGCCTCCAACGCCGGCGCCGTCATCACCGCAGCGCGCCTCCACGAGCGCACCGGCGACGCGCGGCGGCTCGAGTTCGCGACGAGCGTCTTCGCCCACTGGCTCGCCGAGATGGTGGACCCTGCGACCGGGCAGGTGGCGGACCACGTCGAGCCCTCCGGGGAGAAGGTCTGGTGGCGCTTCACGTACAACGAGGGCGCGATGATCGGGGCCGCGCTGGCGCTCCACCGCGCGACGCACGACGTCTCGTATCTGGAGGCCGCGCGCCGCATCGGCTCGTTCATGCGCTCGGGCGAGACCGCCGCCACCCCGTCGGGCGCGGTGCTGACGGACGGCCCGCGCTGCGACGGCGACTGCGAGGAGTTCAAGGGCATCGGCGCGCGCTACCTCGCGGAGCTGGCCGAGGCGGACCCGCAGGGCGGCTGGGGCGACCTCGTCGCGACCAGCGCGGGCGCGCTGTGGGACCTCGCGCGCGACCCGGCGACGACGACGTTCGGCGTCGACTGGGCCGCGCGTTCCGGCGCGGCGAGCGTCGCGACCCAGAGCGCGGCGGCGACGGCGCTCGGCCGCGCCGCGCGCCTCGCCGCGAACGCGGGGCGCTGATCGGGACGGGGCACGCGGCGCTCGCCTCCGCTATCACGCAGCGAAGCGCGCCGCCCCGGCGCCGCCGCGGAGGGTTCACCCGTGATCGCGCTCGACCACCTCGTCCTGTGCGCGCGCACCCTCGACGACGGCGCACGCTGGGTCCGCGAGCGGGTCGGCGTCGCCGTCGACGCCGGCGGGCGCCACGAGGGCTTCGGGACGCACAACGCGCTCCTCCGCCTCGGCGACGACGTCTACCTCGAGGTGCTGGCGCCCGACCCGGCGCAGCCCGAGGTGCCCCGCGGCCGGCTGTTCGGCCTCGCCGAGCAGGCGACGGCAGCGCTCCTCGCGGGCGGTCCCGCGCTCCTCCACTGGGTCCTCCGCTCGAACGACCTCCCGGCGGACCTCGCGCGGCTCGCGAGCCGGGCGGGACGATCCTCCGACGAGATCGGAGCGCCGATCGCGATGCGGCGGGGGGACCTCGCCTGGACGCTCACGGTGCGCGACGACCGCGCCCGCCCTCCCGCGGGGCTCCCGAGCATCATCGACTGGGGCGCCGCTCCGCACCCCTGCTCGCGCCTGCCCGACCGCGGCGTGCGGCTCGCTGGCCTCGTCGTCACCGCGCCGGCCGCGACCGTCGCCGCGCTCGCGCCGCTCGCCTCCGAGGCCCGCCTGTCATTCACGGTGGGTGACGTATCCCGCCTCGCCGCGGACCTCCGCGCTCGCTGACGCTCGCCATGCCGCCGCGCGCGTACCTCCCGGACCTCCTCCTCGCCGCGGGCGAGGTCCGCGCCGGCGCGGCGCTCGTCGTGGAGGGCGGGAGGGTCACCGGCGTCGGCGCGGCGCCGCCGGGTGCCGAACTCGTGCGCCTCGCTGGCAGCGCCATCCTCCCGGCCCTCGCCTCGGCGCACTCGCACGCGTTCCAGCGGGCGCTGCGCGGGAAGACCCAGCTCCGCGCCGCACCGCACTCGACCTTCTGGTCCTGGCGCGAGGCGATGTACGCGGTCGCGGCCCGCATCGGCCCCGACGACCTCGAGGCGGTGGCGGCGCTCCTGTTCCTCGAGCTCGTCCGCGCCGGCGTCGCCGCCGTCGGCGAGTTCCACTACCTGCACCGCGATCCGACCGGCGCGGCCTACGCCGACCCCGACGAGCTCGCGAAGCGCACCGTCGCCGCGGCCCGCGCGGTGGGCCTGCGCGTCGTGCTCCTCCGCGCCTCCTACGCGCGCGCCGGCGCGGGCGAGGCGGCCGCGGGCGCTCAGCGCCGCTTCGCCGACGCCTCCCCGGACGACGCCGCGCTCGCCGTGGAGCGCCTCGCCCGCGCGCACGCGGCGGACCCGCTCGTCTCGTTCGGCCTCGCCCCGCACAGCGTCCGCGCCTGCCCGGCCGGGTGGATCGCGGCGCTCGCCGCCGAGGCGGTGCGGCGGCGGCTCCCGCTGCACCTCCACGCGGCGGAGCAGCCGCGCGAGCTCGACGCGTGCCGCGCGGAGCACGGCACGACCCCGGTGCGCCTCCTCGAACGCCTGGGCGCCCTCGGCCCGCGCACGACCCTCGTGCACGCGATCCACGTGGACGGCGAGGAGATCGCGGCCATCGCTGGCGCCGGCGCGCGCGTCTGCGCCTGCCCCACGACCGAGCGCGACCTCGCCGACGGCGTCGTCCCGGCCGACCGGCTCCTCGCGGCCGGGGTGCCCCTCGCGCTCGGCACCGACTCGAACGTGGAGGTGGACCTCCTCGCCGAGGCGCGCGCGCTCGAGGGCCACCTGCGGCTCGTCACGGGCGAGCGGGCCGTGCTCGGGCGCGCGGGGGAGGGCGAGGACGCGCTCGCGCTGCGACTCTTCGACCTCGCGAGCAGGGGCGGGCGGGCAGCGCTCGGCCTCGAGGGCGGCCGCCTCGCGCCGGGCGAGCCCGCCGACTTCCAGGTGGTGGACCTCGCCGATCCCTCCCTCGCGGGCGCAGCGGCCGGCGACCTCGCCACGTACGCCGTCTTCTCCCTCTCCCGGACCGCCGTGCGCGATCTCTACGTGGCCGGCGAGCCGGTCGTCCTCGCAGGCCAGGCAGCGCGCCTCGACGAGCGCGCCGTCGTCGCCCGAGGCGCCGCGGCCCTGGCGCGCCTCGCCCGGGACCGCTGACCTTCGAAAAGCTGCCGGCGGGCGCAGTTTCGCCTACCATCTCCGCGATGGACCTCGTCCCGCTCCTGCAGCGCCTCGTCGCGATCGACTCGACCTCGTCGCGCTCGAACCTCCCCGTCCTCGACGTCCTCGAGGAGCTGGTGAGGCCGCTCGGGTTCGAGACGCGGCGCATCCTGTGGGACGACCACGGCGTCGCCAAGGGCGACCTCGTCTGCCGGCGCGGCCCCGACAAGGAGGGCGGCCTCGCGCTCGTCGGCCACACCGACTGCGTGCCCTTCGATCCGGCCTGGCCCGAGGCGCTCGCCGGCGTGGTCCGCGACGGCAAGGTCCACGGGCGCGGCACGGCCGACACGAAGGGCTTCGTCGCGACGGCGGTGACGGTCGCCGCGCGCACGCGCGCCATGAAGGAGCCCTTGCACCTCCTCTTCACCGCCGACGAGGAGGTGGGGTGCTGGGGCGCGAAGGAGCTCGAGCGCGAGGCCCGCGTGCGCCCGCGCCACGCCATCGTGGGCGAGCCGACCGAGCTCGTGCCCATCCGCGCGCACAAGGGCTACGCCGCGGTCGACGTGACGGTCACCGGGGTCGAGGGCCACAGCGCCTTCCCCGAGGTCGGCGCGTCGGCGATCCACGCCGCGGGCCGGCTCCTCGCCGAGATCGAGCGCGTGCAGGAGGAGCTGAAGCGCGACGCCGACCCGCTCTTCGCCCCGCCCTGGACCACCTTCAACGTCGGGCTCATCCGCGGCGGGAAGGCGCGCAACATCCTCGCCGGCGAGTGCGTCTTCTCGCTCGAGTGGCGCCCGATCCCCGGGCAAGACCCCGAGCTCGCGCTGCGCCTCTTCGACGGCGCCGCCGCGCGCGTGGCGGAGGCGACCGGCGGCAAGATCGCGGTCGCGCGCACGCCGATGCGGCTCGACGGCGCGGCGGTGACCCCGCCCGACGCCGCGGTGGTGCGCTTCCTCGAGGGCGAGAGCGGCAACGCCGCCCGGGCGATCCCCTTCGGCACCGAGCTGCCGGAGCTGCTCGCCATGGGTGCGGAGGGGTGCGTCTTCGGCCCCGGCGACATCCGCGTCGCCCACCGCACCGGCGAGTTCGTGCCGCTCGCCGACCTCGAGCGCTGCGCCGCGATCCTGGAGCGCGCCATCGCGCACTTCTGCGGCTGAAGTAGAATGGCGGGGATGGCGCTCTCCTTCTGGAAGTACCAGGGCCTCGGCAACGACTTCGTGGTCGTCGAGACGCCCGACCTCATGGACGCCGCGCGGGCCCAGCGCCTGTGCGACCGCCGCCGCGGGATCGGCGGCGACGGCGTGCTCTCGGTGCTGCCGGCGCGCGCCGGCGGGGCCGCGTTCATGCACGTCTTCAACTCCGACGGGTCGGTCGCGGCGATGTGCGGGAACGGCATCCGCTGCGTCGCCCGCCACCTCGCCGAGCGGCGCGGCCTCGCCGGCGACGTCCTCATCGAGACGGACGCCGGCCCGAAGCGCTGCGTCGTGCACCGCGATCGCTCGGGGCACGTCGCCTCCGTCTCCGTCGAGATGGGCCCGGCGCGCTGGCAGGCCGAGGAGGAGTTCCGCGTCGGCGGCGAGCTGCTGCGCGGCCACCGCGTCTCGATGGGGAACCCCCACGCCGTCTTCTTCGGCGAGGCGACCGTCGCCCGCGCGACCGCGCTCGGCCCGCTCGTCGACCGCGCGGTCGAGGGAGGCGTGAACGCCGGGTTCGCCTCGCCGCGCGCGGGCGGCCTCGACCTCGTCGTCTGGGAGCGCGGCGCGGGCCTCACCGACGCCTGCGGCACCGGCGCCTGCGCCGCGGCCGTCGCGGCGGTGAAGGCGGGGATCCTGCCCGTGGCGGCGCCGCTCGAGGTGCGCCTCCCCGGCGGCGCGCTCGAGATCACCGTCGCCCCCGACGTCGTCGGCGTGACGATGCGTGGCCCGGCGGTGCGGGTGTTCGAAGGGAAGACGGACCTCTAGTGGCGTCGCCCAGGACCGCGTGAGGCGCCCGACGATCCCGCTGCGCGCGGCGCCTGATCCGGCCCCGGCGGGGGACGCGCTCGTGGCGGAGGGCCTCCGCCTCGTCGCGGCGCTCGGCGGCGAGCGCCTCGAGGAGGAGGTGCTCGCGGCGCTGGCGCGCGCGACCGACGCGCAGGGCGCGGCGCTCTGGGTCCTCGAGGGCGCGGGCGCGCTCCACCTCGCGGCGTCGGCAGGCGTGACCGCGCGCGGCGCGCTGCCGCGGACGCTCGACGCGGCCGAGGCGCCGCTCGCGCGCGCGCTGCGAGCCGGCACTCCCGACGACGCGCCGGGCGCGGCCCCCGGCGAGGCGCTGCGCGTCCCCCTCGTCGCGCTCGGCGAGGTGGTCGGCCTCGCGCTCCTCGAGCGGCCTGCGCACGGGCGCTTCGACGCCGCCGACCATCGCGCCGCCGCGGTGCTCGGGGCCTTCGCGGCGGTCGCGCTGCGGAACGCGCGGCGGCTCGCCGCGGTCGAGCGGGTGGCGCTGCGAGAGGCCGACAGCGGGGCCTACCAGCTCCCGTACTTCGCCGACTACGCCGGGAAGAAGCTGTACGAGGCGCGCCGCTACGGCCGCGCGCTGTCCATCGCGACCTTCGCGGTGGACGGCGCTCCCGCGGCGCGGCGCGGCGCCGGCCGCGAGCCGTACCGCGCCGCCGTGCGGGCGCTCGTGGCCGCCGTGGGCCGCGCCGGCCGCGACGCGGACGTCCTCGCGCGCGCGGGCGAGGGCGAGTTCCACGCGCTCCTGCCCGAGACCGACGGCCTCGGCGCGCTCGTGTTCGCGCGCCGCGCCGCGGACGAGATCCGGAAGGACGCGGCCGTCCGCGCGTTCGCCGAGCGCGCGCCGTTCGAGCTCGCGGTCGGCGTCGCGAGCTACCCCGACGACGGCGAGGGCTACGACGCGCTCCTCGCCGCGTGCCGCGCGCGGGCCGAGGAGCGCCGGTCGTCGCTGGCGCGCCGGCTCGGCCTCGACGCGGGGCGCCTCGGCTTCTGGGACGCGGCCGACCTCCTGCTCGGCGGCGGCGCCCCGGCCGACGCCGGGCGCTCCGCGCTCCTCGCCCGCGACGACGAGCTGTTCCGCGCGGTGCAGCGCGAGGCGGCGCGCGACCTCGGGCGCGATCCGCGCGCCCGCGCGCTCCTGTACCTGGGCGTGCCGCGCGAGGAGGACGCCGCGCCGGCCGTCGCCGCGCTCCCGGCAGCGGCGCTCGCCTCGCGCGCCGGCGACGGAGGCCCGCGCGTGCACCTGCTCGGCCCGCGCCGCGCCGGCGCGACCGCGCACCCGCTCGTCACGCGCACCTTCGTCGAGGGCGACGCCCGCTTCGAGGGGCACGCGTTCCTGCTGTTCCGATCGGCGCGCGCCGCCTACGCGCTCCTCGCCGGCCGCGGCGCGACCTTCCACACCTGCGACGCGCCGCTCGTCGACGCGCTCGTCGCGGGCGTGCAGGCGCAGTACGACCTGCAGCCGCTGTGAACCGCTCGCCATGCCCGCCCCCCGCAAGATCCTCCTCTGCGACCCCGACCCGGCGACCGCGCGCACCCTGGGGCCGGCCCTGCGTCGCAAGGGCTGGCACGTGCACGCGGCGCGCGACGGTGCCCGCGCGCTCCAGCTCGCCATCCTGCGCCAGCCCGACGTCGTCCTCCTCGACGAGGGCGCGCCGCTCGTGGACGCCGCGACGTTCGTCCGCATCCTGCGCGCGAACCCGCGCACCGAGCACATCCCGGTCGTGGTGCTCGCCGCTGCCGGCTCCGACGTGGCCGGCGCGGCGGGCGTCCTCGCGAAGCCGCTCGACGAGCACGACGTCGTGGCGCGGGTCGAGGCGGTGTTGCGCGGCCTCGACGCGTCGCGCGCCGCGGACGGCGCAGAGCTCACGGGACGCCTCGCGCAGATGCCGCTCCCGGACCTCTTGCAGGTCCTCGCGATGAACCGCCGCACGGGGCGGGTGGAGCTCGCCTGCGGCGCGACGCGCGCGGTCATCGCGCTCGCCGACGGCCGGCTCGTCGGCGCCCGCTGCGGCGCCGCCGCCGGGGAGAAGGCGCTCTACCGCGCGCTCGGGCTCCGCGACGGGCAGTTCGCGTTCGTCGCCGGCGCGGCGGAGCTCTCGCCGAGGCTCGACCGGCGCGTCGAAGAGGCGGTGCTCGAGGGCGTGCGCCAGGCGGACGAGCTGGCGCGGCTCGCGCCGGCGCTGCCCGGTGAGGCGGAGGAGGTGCTCCTCGCGGGCGGCGCCGAAGCGCTCCCGCCCGACCTCCACCCGGTGACCGCCGAGGTGGCGCGCCTCCTCGTCGTGCCGCGCACCGCCGCCGCGCTCGTCGATCTCACCGCGGCGAGCGACCTCGAGGCGCTGCGAGGGCTCGCGGCGCTGCTCGAGCGCGGCTGGGCGGTGCGCCGGCCGGCCGGCTCCGGCGCCGCCGCGACGAACGCCGTCGCGCCCTTCCTCGCGCCGGCGGAGCTGCGCGCGCTCCGCGGCCGGCTCGCCGGCGGCAGGCCCGGTGCAGGCGCGCTCGCCGTGGGCAAGGTGCTCCTCGCCGGAGGCGGCCCGCTCGCGCGCCGCGCCGCGCTCGCCCGCCTCGGGGCGGTGAACGGGTTCGAGGCGACGCACGACGCCGAGTCCGCGTTCGGCACCGCGGGCCGGCTCGCGCTCGGCGAGGGCGCGCGCGTGGACGTCATCGCGCTCCCCGGCGACGCGGGCCACCTCCCGCTGTGGCGGCCGTTCGCCGCCGGCGCGCTCGGCGCGATCGTGCTCCTCCCCGCCGACGAGGTCGCCGCGCCGCTCCTCGCGCTCGCGCGCGACGCCGGCCTGCCGCTCGCGGTGTGCGGACCGGCTCCGGGCGCGGTCCCCGCGGCGCTCCTCGACGCCTGCTGCGCGCCGGGGTACTGCGGCGCGGATCTCGCGCTCGCGCTGCGGCGGCTCCTCGCCGGGGCGCCGCCCGCGGGTTGACCGCGGCCTGACGCGCTCCTCGGCGCCCGCGCACCGCGGCCCTTGTGGGGCAGTCCCGCGGTCGTGGCGTTGTGGCGCCCGCCGATGTGGTCGTTTGTAGGGCGCATGAAAGACCACTCGCCCGCGCCGCCGCGCCCGCGGCGGCTCCGCATCGCCGCGGTGCTGGCGGGCGTCTTCGCCGCGTACACCGCGCTCGGCTTCCTCGCCGCACCCCCGCTCCTGCGCGCGCAGCTCGTGAAGCGCGCGGCCGCCGCGCTCCACCGCGACGTCGCGATCGCGAAGGTGCGCGTGAACCCGCTCGCGCTCTCGGTCGCGATCGAGGGGCTCCGGGTGAAGGGCCGCGCGGGCGAGCCGTTCGTGGGCTGGGACTCCCTGTACGTGCGCGTCGCGCCGCTGCGGCTCCTCGGCGGCGAGCTCGCGCTGTCGGAGATCCGGCTCGCCGGGCTCTCGGCGCACGTCGGCCTCGACGCCGCCGGCGCGCTCTCGTTCCAGGTCTCGATCAGGGGCGACTCTTCCTGACCGAGGGCGGCGAGCGCGCCGCGAAGGAGAAGGGCGCGCGCGTCTACTTCACCGTGCGGTGATGGGGCCCGCCTCTCGCCGCAGGTGGCTCGCGAGCGCGCGGTCCGTCTCGCCGACGTGATCGCGCAGCCACTCGCAGACCTCGCGCCGGACCTCGTCCGCGAGCTCGGGTCCCATGCCGCCCCGGGCGAAGCCGTCGCGCATCCGCCGGAACTTCGCGTCGAGCTGGGCGTGCTCGGCGCGGTGCGCCGCGGCGGCGTCGGCCGGATAGGCGGCGTCCGCCATGAGCGCCTCCTCCGCCCGGAAGTGCGAGGCGACGTACTCGCCGAGGTACCCGAGCACCCGCAGGATCTCGGCGGGCTCGTCGCCGGCCCGCGCCGAATGAAGGAGCCGGTCGGCTCGGCGGAACAGCTCGCGGTGCTGCTCGTCGATCGCGTCGATGCCGACGGCGAGGTCGGGCGTCCAGGTGAAGATCATGCGTCCTCCGCGCGCTCTCAATGCAAGCGCGCTGCCCGCGGCGCAGAGCCTCTTCAGCGCTCGCCGACGGCGGCGCGGACGATGGGGTTCGCGCAGAGGATGCGGAGCTCCTTCGGCGTGAGGAAGGCCGTGCGGAGCCCCCGCCGCGACCGAAACGTGAGGCGCACGCGCCCATCGTCGGGCTCGACCGTGACCGCCGCGCCGGACGTCAGCTCGCGCTCGATCGAGCGCAGGTGGCGGTGGATGCGCAGCGCGCGCCTGCCCTCCGGTGAAGAGAAGGCGGCGAAGTGGCGGTTGCGGCTGAACCCCGGCTCGGACCGGAGCCGCCGCACCACGCGCTCGACGAAGGCGTCCACCCCACCGAGGTTAGCACCGGGTCGGCGCCGGCGGGGAGGGCCGCCGGCGTGAAGCCCGCATCAGGGGCGCGCCTCGCCCTTCGCGCGCTTTGCGAGGTAGGCCCCGAACGCCCGGTCGGTCACGCCGATGTGGTCGAGGAGCCAGCTGCACACCGTCCCGTTGAGCTTCAGGGCGAGCGCCGCGTTCGCGCCGTCCTTGTCGACCTGCGCCTTGAGCGCGACGAGGTCCTTGACGAAGACGTCGTGGATGGCCTTGTGCTTCGGGAACTCCGGGTAGGCGTGGTGGCGCATCAGGCGCTCCTCCGCCTCGAAGTGGGTGAGGACGTAATCACCGAGGAAGGAGAGGATGCGGCGGACCTCGGCCTCGCTCCGCTGCGCCTCCATGGCGGCGACCAGGTCGTTCACGCGCCTGAACAGCTCCCGGTGCTGCCCGTCGATCAGCTCGACGCCCACGGCGAGCCTTGCGCTCCATTCGATGGCCATGTCTTCTCCGAGCCGAAGATCGGCTGGAGCGCGCCTTTGCAAGCGCGTTGCCGCCTGGCGACGCGGCTCACGACACGCGGATCGAGGGTCGGGCCGGCCCCGGGTCGCCGCGAGAGCCTCAGGCGTCCGGGACCTCGGCCAGCCGCACGGCCCGCTCGAGCTCGCGCCGGCTCTTCGCCGTCGTCGGCCCCACGAACACGGCGACGAGGTTCTTGCGCGTGAACGTCGCGCGCGCGACGCGCATCAGGTCCGCCGGCGTCACCCCCTCGACGCGCCGGCAGCGCTCCTCGAACTCCTCCGGCGCGTGCAGCACCTCGCCCGAGCCGTACCAGCCTGCCAGCTCCGCGGCGCTGTCGAGCGAGAAGGCGAGCGTCATGCGGTGGCGCCGCTGCACCCGCGACAGCTCCTCCTCCGCGATCGGCTTCACGGCCAGCTCGCCCAGCACCCGCAGGATCTCGGTCGCCACGCGCGGCAGCTTCTTCGGCGCACAGGCGCCGTCCACGACGAACATGCCGGCGTCGGCGAAGGCGTCGATGCCGGCGTGCAGCGAGTAGGCGAGGCCGCGCCGCTCGACGATCTCGAACGGGAGCCGCGACGAGAGGCCGTCGTCGAGGATGCGCCGGATGCACAGGTGCACCGGGTAGTCGGGGTGGTGCTCGGGCGGGCAGGGGAAGTTGAGGCACAGCTCCGACTGCGCGTCGTCGTGGTCGACGTGCTCGAGCGATGGACCGGCGGGCCAGCGCGGCGGCGGGACGTCGCGCGACACGCGGCCGCGCGGCAGCGCGCCGAAGTGCTCCTCGGCGAGCGCGTTCACGTCCGACTCGCGCACCGGCCCGGCGACGCACAGGACGAGGTTCGAACCCACGTAGAAGCGCTCGTGGTGCGCCCGCACCTCGTCCTCGCCGATGCGCCGGATGATGTCCGGCGTGCCCGCGATCTTGAACGCGAGCGGGTGCTTGCCGAAGGCGAGCCGCTTCGAGAGGTTGTCGGCGTCGATGTCCTTCCCGTCGCCGTCCACCTCGTCGAGGATCTCCTCGAGGATGATCTCGCGCTCGACGTCCATCTCGCGGAGGAGCGGGCGCCGGATCATGTCGCCGATGATGGCGAGCCCGGTGGCGAGCTCCTCCCCGTGGATGGGCGTGTAGTAGCAGCCGTGGTCGCGCGCGGTGATGCCGTTGAGGTTGCCGCCGGCGCTCTCGACGGCCGCGTTCATGGCGACGGTGTCCGGCCAGGCCTGCGAGCCCCTGAAGAAGAGGTGCTCGAGGAAGTGCGACACGCCGTTCACCTCCGCGCGCTCGTGGCGCGAGCCGGCGCGGACGTAGAGGGCGATCATCGCGGAGTGGAGGCCCGGCGCGGGGACCGTGATGACCCGGAGGCCGTTCGCGAGGACGCGCCGCCGCGCCTCGCAGAAGTCGGTCGTGACCCGTGCCGCCGCCCGCCCGCGCGCGCGCGTGCGCGCCAGCGGGGTCGTCGCTCTGCGCTGCCGCATCATGCGCTCGCCGCCTCTCCCATCGCCGCTCCCGTCATCGTCGAGCGCTCCTCGGGCGCGCGCGGCAGCCGCACGAGGAACACCGTCCCCTCGCCGCCCACGCTCTCGCACCGGACCGCACCGCCGTGCTCCTGGACCACCTGCTGCGCGAACGCGAGCCCGAGCCCGGTGCCCTTCTCCTTCGTCGAATAGAACGGCTCGAAGATGCGCGGCAGCGCCTCGGGCGAGATGCCGCCGCCGGTGTCGCGCACCTCCGCCTCGACACCGCCGGCGCGCGCGCGCGTCGCCACGAGGAGCCGCCCGCCGCCGGGCATCGCCTCGCGGCTGTTGCGGATGAGGTTCAGGAAGGCCGCGCGGAGCTGCGCCTCGTCGGCGCGCACCGGCGGGAGCGACGGCGCGAGCGCGAGCGTCACCGCCACGCCCGCCGCCTCGAGCTCGGGGGCGAGGAACTCCACCAGCCCGGCGAGGATCTCGTTCAGGTCCTCGCGCCCGAAGACCGGCTTCGGCAACCGGGCGAAGCGCAGGTACTCCTCCGTGACCGCGTTCAGGCGGTCGACCTCGCGACCGATGGCCTGCACGAGTCCCTTCACCTCGGCGGGCAGGTCCACCGGCTCGAGCTCCTCGGCGAGCAGCTCCGCGTTGAGCCCGATGGCGTTGAGCGGGTTCCTGATCTCGTGGGTGATCTGGGCCGAGATGCGGCCCACCACCGCGAGCCGCTCCGCGCGGAGCAGCTCCGCGCGCTGGCGGTCGAGCGAGGCCGCCATCGCGTTGAACTCGCGCGCGAGCAGGCCCAGCTCGTCGCCGCTCTTGACCTCCACCTTGCGGGTGAGGTCGCCCGCCGCGACCGCCTTCACCCCGTCGGTGAGCACGCGGATCGGGGCGAGCAGGCGCTGGCCGATGAGCATCGAGGCGATGCCCACGGCAGAGGCGAGGAGCGAGTAGATCACGATGAGCGCGGTCGAGCGCCGCTCCGCGCGCTCGGCGGCGTGGACGCGGTCCCCCACCTGCCCGTCGAGCGCGGCCTGCAGCAGCTTCACCTCGAGCGAGAGCCCCTTCTCGAGCCGGCGCACCGCCTCGACCCGCTCCGCCACCGGCGGGGCGGAGGGCGCCTCGAGGGCGTCGAACAGCGCGCGCGCGGCGCCGTCGTAGGCGCTCCACTTCAGGTCGAGGGTGTCGAAGCGCGCCCCGATGTCCGCGAAGAAGCGCGCGTCCGCCCCGGTGGCGAGCAGCCGGGCGCGCGCGACCACGTCGCGACCCTCGGCGAGCTTCTCCTTCACCACCGCGGGGAAGTGCGCCCGCGCGACCGGGAGGTACGCGCGCCGCGCCGCGGGGTCGAGCGCATTCACCTCGAGTGCGCGAGACGTGGCCCAGTCCTTCACGTCGATCTGCGCCGCGATGCGGGTGAGCGGCAGGTACCCGTCGGACAGGAGGCGCAGCTCGAGTCCGAGCGCGTGCATGCGACCCACCGCGAACGCCGCCACGAGGCCGAACGCGGCGATCGCGACGGCGAGCGTGACGAAGATCCTGGCGGCGAGGCTGCGCATCGGGGGGGAGGATCCTACTCGGCCCAGGACCCGGGCCCCACCCCATTCCGCCCGCGTCCCCGGCGCCTCAAGGGACGTTGCCGCGCCGCGGTGGCGGACCTTAGGTTCGGGCGAGGACGATGCCGAGCGCGCGCCCCAGGATCTTCGCGGTGTTGCTGCTCGGCGGCGCCCTCGTCGCACCCGTCCGGGCGAACGATCCTTTCTCCTTTCCCCAGCCCAAGAAGCGAGCGCCCGCCGCCGAGACCCAGCCCCGGAAGGGGCGATACGCGCCTTCGAAGAAGAAGGCGAGCCACCCTCCCTCGGCGCCTGACGGGGCCCGCGAAGACGATCAGCGCGAGGGCCGCCCGGCCGATCAGGACGCGCCGCTCACGCCCCCCGCGCCGCCCGACGAGCGCGAGACCGCGTCCGCCTGAGGCGGACCGCGGCGGCCTGAAGCGTCCTGAAGCTTCGCTTTCGCGACGCGGGGCGCCAGCTTCCGGCGGGCGCGGTTCCATTGACGCCTCGCCCGGTTCCGGAGATAGGTTCGGCCTCTTTGCGTCCGCCCTTTCGGAGTCCGCCATGACCGGCCTCGCCCTCGTCGTCGCCCTCGTCGCCGTGCTCGCCGCGGTGGCGCTCTTCCTCCAGGCCCGCACCGCGCGCGTGGCGCTCGCCGCGAACACGGCCGACGTCGAGAAGCTCCGCAAGACGGTGGAGGTCGCCCGCGGCGAGCTGCAGACCGTCCGCGCCGACGCGAAGGAGCGCCGCGAGGAGGCGACCGCGCTGCGCGGCGAGCTCGCGAGCGCGAAGAAGAAGGCGTTCGAGCAGGCCGAGGCGGCGAAGCGCGCGCCCGGCGCCGCGGGACTCCGCGCCGATATCGAGAAGCTCACCACCCGCCTCGCCGAGGCGCGCGCCGAGACCACCGCCGCCGCCGAGCACGCGAAGGCCCTCGAGGGGCAGCTCGAGAAGAGCGCCCGCGAGGTCGAGCGGGCCCGCGCCGAGGCCCA
>JBJMQK010000236.1:0-3027 GCA_045802735.1 Anaeromyxobacteraceae bacterium
CGGCACGCGCCGGGTTCGGGGTGGCGCCGCCCTGCGGGCCCGCGGCCTTGGTGGCGCCGCTCGCGACGGTCACGGTGGTGCGGTTCTCGGGGACGAGCCAGCGTTTCGCGAACGCGGCGAGGTCCTGAGGCCCGACCGCCGCCACGCGCGCCATCACCGCGTCGAGGTAGCCCGGGTCGCCGGTGAGCGCGGTGTAATAGACGAGCCAGACGCCGGCGCGGTACGGCGTGTCGGTCATCATCACCACCGACGCGCGCACGTTCGACTTCACGTCGGCGAGCCACGCCGCGTCCACCTCGCCGCCGGCGAGGTCGGCGAGGGCGCGGTCCACGGCGAGCCGCGCCGGCGCCTCGGCCGCGGCGGACTTGAGGACGAGCTCGTAGCCGAAGAGGTAGGGGTCGCGGTGCGGCTGCCAGTCGCCTCCGATCTCCTCGACGAGCCGCCGGTCGTAGACGAGCTCGCGGTAGAGCCGCGACGGCTGGGCGAAGAGGTAGGGCCAGAGCACGAGCTGCGCGGCGGTCGCGTCGAGGTCGGCGGCGCCCGGCGTGTGCCACCCCGACCACAGGCGCGGCAGGATGGGCGAGGGCCAGCCGAAGTGCGCCTCCCTGGCCTTCGTCTGCGGCGGCTCGGCCGGCACCTTCGCCGTCTCGCCCTTGCCCTTCCACGGCCCGTAGGCGGCGCGGATGCGCTCGAACGTGCGCTCCTCGTCGAAGTCGCCGACCACGATCACGACGGCGTTGTCCGGGCGGTAGAAGCGCCGGTACAGCTCGAGCGAGTAGTGGTAGCCCGTCGGCATGTCCCGCACGTCGCGCTCGAAGCCGATCGTCGTGTGCTCGTAGCTGTGGCGGGTGAAGGCGAGGTCGCGCGCCGCCTCCTGCACCTTGAAGTCGGGGTTGGCGAGGCTCTTCAGGAGCTCGCCCAGGACCGCGCGCGACTCGACCTTGAAGTCGTCCTCGCCGTACGCGAGGTTCATGAAGCGGTCGGCCTCGAGGTCGATGACCTGCGGCAGCGCCGAGGACGGGCCGGCGAGCCAGTAGAACGTCACGTCGTCGTCGGTGGAGGCGTTCGTGTCGAGCCCGAGCGTCTTCGTCGCGTGCTCCCACTCCTCGCCCGAGCGGTTCCGCGTGCCGCGGAACGAGAGGTGCTCGAAGAAGTGCGCGAACCCGCTCCGGCCGGGCTCGACCTCGTTGCGGCTGCCCACGCGGAACATCGTGAAGAACGCGGCGAGCCCCGGCGAGTCGTAGGGGACGAACACGACGGAGAGCCCGTTGTCGAGCGCGCGCCGGTGGATGGGGTAGGGGAACGCGCCGGGGGCGAGCGTCGGCGCGGCGGCGAGCGTGAGGGTGAGGGCGACGGCGGCGATCACGAGACCTCCGGAACGAGCGTGACGAGCGTCGCGCCCCAGCCGCCGGCGCCCTCGTCCGCGGCATGGAACGCCGCGACGCGCGGGTCCCGCGCGAGGAGCGCCGCGACGGTGCGCCGCAGGGCGCCGGTACCCTTGCCGTGGACGATGCGGACCTCGAGGATCCCGCGCGCGCGGCACGCCTCGAGCCACTCCGGCACGAGGTCGCCCACCTCCTCCGGGCGGAACGCGTGCAGGTCCAGCGTGCCATCGATCGGGAGCTCCACCGGGTCTTCGCGATCGCCCACGCGCGCGATGATAAGGTCGCGCCGTGCGCCGCGCCGTCACCGCCCTCGTCCTCGCCGCCGCGCTCGCCGCGCGCCCCGCCGCCGCCGACGACCTCGCCGTCGAGGCGCCCCGAACCGCCGCGGTCGCGGGCGCCACCTTCGCGACGGCGGGGATCCTCTCCCTCGCCGGCGGCGGCCTCCTCCCCGCGAGCTGCCGCTGGTGCGACCCGCCTGCCCTCGATCGCCACGCCCGCACGGCGCTCGCCTGGGGCGACACGAAGCTCGCGTCGCGGCTCTCCGATCTGGGGGTGGTCGCGCTGCCGGCGGCGCTCGCCGCGACCGACTACGCGCTCGCCGGTGGCGATCTCGGGCGCGCCGCCGAGGACGTCCTCGTCGCGGGCGAGGCGGTCGCCGTCGCGCTCCTCGCCACCGAGCTCGCGAAGGTGACGGTGGCGCGCCGCCGCCCCGACGCCCTCGGCGAGGCGCGCCGCGCCTCGAACGAGGACGATCTCTCGTTCTTCTCCGGGCACGCCTCGGGCGCCTTCGCGGTCGCGGGGGCGTTCGGGACGGTCGCGCGCCTCCGCGGCTACCGCGGCTGGCCGGCGCTGTACGCCGCGGGCTTCGCGGTCGCCGCCGGCGTGGCCTACCTGCGCGTCGCCGGCGACAAGCACTGGCTCACCGACGTCGCCGCCGGGGCGGTGGTCGGCGCCGCCGCCGGGGTGGGACTCCCGCTCCTCCTCCACCGCCGCGCGGGCGCGGCGACGCCCCAGGTCTCGGCATCACCGGTCGCGCTCTCGCTGCGCTTCGCGTTCTGATCCGGGCCAGACACCTTCAAGCTCCCTGCGCCGACGCGAGCGTCATCCGGCCCGAGATGGGGCGTTAGCCGAACTTCACTGATCGTGCGCTTCTCCTGGCGATAGTGAATTCACCCGTCCGGGTCCGCGCCGGAAGAGGTCCATGTGCGCGGGTCCGAAGATCTGCGCCGCGGAGAGCTGATTATGTGACTTACAGCAAAGTCGAAGGTTCTCGACCGTGCTCCGCCCGCCGAGCGCCGCCGGCACGATGTGGTCGAGCTCGAGCTTCCAGGTGCTCCCGCAGCGCCGCCCGTCCGGCGCGCACCAGGCGCACCTGCCCCCGTCGCGCTTCCACACCTCGCGGCGGACCGCCGCAGAGATCGGCTCGCGAGCCTTCCGCGCCTGCGGCGACTTCTCGCCCTGATGCTGCCTCGGCGCCGCCTTCCGCGTGCGCGACGGCTCCACCGCGCCCTTGCGCTTGCCGTGCTTCTCGATGGCGCAGCGCACCGCCTCGCGCAGCACGGCCGAGAGGTCACCGCCCGGGATCTTGTGGGCGAGGAGGTCCTTGAGGGCGTCGAGATCCTGCTTGAACGCGGCGTCGACG
>JBJMQK010000269.1:0-5826 GCA_045802735.1 Anaeromyxobacteraceae bacterium
TCGCCGCGGCCGCGGCGTTCCAGGCGCAGACGCGCTGGCACGCGGCCCGGCCGCCGGTGTGATGGCCGTGCTCCATTGCGATGACCCTCGCGATGGGGGGTCTCGGGGGGAGAGTTTCTCCCCCGGACTGAGGCGCCGACAGGCGCCGGATCTGATCATGGCGGCGGAAGCGACGTCGCGGATGATCGCAACGGCCCGCCGCCATGGGAAGATGTCGCCGCTTGGCGCCCTCGCCCCCTCTCCTCGCGCGAGGTGCGCGCCGCCGCGCCGCGCTCGCGGCGCTCGCCGCCGCGGCCGCGCTCGCGCCGGCCGCCGCCCACCCCGACCCGACCGTCGGCGGCGTCGACCTCGCCGTCCGGCTGGAGGTCGTCGCCGAGCCCGCCGCGCCGAGCCCGCGCTTCGTCTGGCACCGGGACGGCGCGGGGCTCGTGGGCGTCGCCGACGACGCGCGCCTGCAGGCGACGGTCCGCCTCGCCGAGGCGGACCCGGGGCGCGTCGCGCTCGCGTTCACCGTGGCGTGGCGCGTCGCCGCCACGGTGGAGCGCGAGGCCATCCACCTGCGGTTGCCGGGGCGGGGTGACGCGCTCGGGCGCGACCTCCGCCTCGCGCCGCTCGTCGCCGCGCTGCGCGTCGATCGCGGGACGCCGATCCTGGTGGAGGGCGGCGGCGTCGTGGTCGCGGGCGGGCCGGGGTTCGTCGCCGCGCGCTACGCGCCCGCGCACGCCGGCGCCGCGGCGGCGGCCGACGTGAACCTCGTCCTCGACGACGCGGGCGCCCATCCCTTCGCCGTGTACGAGACGTGCCTCGATCGGATCCCCGGGCTCGCCGAGGGCGCGCCGGTGTCCTTCGCTGCGCTCGAGAAGAAGCGCTTCCTCGGGCGCACCGCGCGCCGCGCCGGTGAGCGCGTGGAGGCGCATGCCTCGATCTACCTCGCCCAGGGCGCGGCCGCGCCGCTCCACCTCGAGCGCTGGCCGGCCGGCGCCCGCGCCGCGCTCGTGTTCACCGATCACGCGGACCGCACCGACCCCGAGGCGCTGCGCGCGGTCCTGTTCGGGACGGCCGATCGCCGCTCGCCGGCGTACGGCCAGGGCGGGTTCCTCGGCCGCGGCGTGCGCTTCACGAAGAGCTTCTTCGTCCGGGCGCAGCGCGGCGGGCTCGAGGGCGACGCCGACGCCCGCGCGCTCGCCGAGGCGCTGCGCGCCGCCGGCTCCGAGGTCGCGTCGCACTCGGTGAGCGGCGGGCCCGACGACCGCGAGGCGGTGCGCATCGGCCTGCGCACGCTGCAGGCGTTCGGCGTCGTGACCTGGATCGACCACGAGCCCTACACGAACTGCGAGGCGCTGTCGTCCGAGGGCTGGCGCGCGGAGGGGCGCTACGGCATCCGCGACCTCCTCGCGCTCGCGGGGCTGCGCTGGGTGTGGGAGGCGGGCGACGTCGGCGGCTTCCGCGCCGCGGAGCTCGTCGACGTCTTCTCGGCGTCGCGCGCCGGCGATCCCGACCCGCCGATCTACCCCTTGCCCATCGACCCGCGGCTCTGGGTGTTCCAGTCGACGATGTTCTACGCTCCGCCCCTGGACCTCGGCGCAGCGCTCTCCGACGCCGCGCTCGACCGGCTCGAGGCGCGACACGGGCTGTTCGTGGGGCACACCTACCTCTCCGCGTCGGCGCGCACCACCTCGCGACGCGAGCACCTCGCGCGCCTGGCGGTGCGCCCGGGCCCGGGCGGTGCGCTCGAGCTGCACCCCGCCCTCGACGCCGCGCTCGCCCGCATCGGCGCGCGCGCCCGCGCCGGGCGCGTCGCGTCGCTCACCTGGGCCGAGACCGGCGACCGGCTGCGCGCGCTCGGGGAGGTGGAGGTGGTCTACCGCGCCGACGGCGCCGCCCTCGTCGTGAACCGCGGCGCGGCGCCGCTCCTCGGGCTCACCCTCGCCGCGCCGGGCGAGGTCGACCTCGCGGCCGAGGGCGCGCCGATCGCCGGGATGGCGCGCGGCGGCGGCGCGAGCCGCGCCTGGCTCGACCTCGCGCCTGGCGCGACGGCCGTCGTGCGGGCGACCCGCGGCGGCGTCCCCGTGCCCTTCCTCCGCCCGCGCACCGGCGTTACGCTCTCGCCGTGAGCGTCCGTCCCCTGCGAGGCGACGAGGTGCCGGCGCTGGCGCAGGCGCTCGCGCTCCTGCCGCTCATGGCGCGGTACCGCCGCCCGGCGGAGGCGCTCGCGAGGGACCTCGCCTCGGCGCTCGGCAAGGGCGACGGGCTCCTCGCCTGGGACGAGGGCGGCGCCGCGCGCGGGATCGCGTGGTTCGCGCGCGAGGGCACCTTCGGGATGGGCGCGTACCTGAAGCTCATCGCGGTCGCCGGTGCGGCGCGCGGGAGCGGCGCGGGCGCCGCGCTCCTCGCGGCGTTCGAGGCGGAGGCCGCCGCGTCGGGCCGGCACGCCTTCCTGCTGGTCTCCGACTTCAACGAGCCCGCGCAGCGGTTCTACGCCCGGCACGGCTGGAGCCGCGTCGGCGCACTGCCGGCGCTCGTGCTCCCGGACGTGACCGAGCTCATCTACTGGAAGCGGGTGCGGTGAGGAGCGTCAACGCGCTGAATGAACGCCATCAGCGCTTCCGCTCGACCCAGGTCTTCACCGACGGTCGCTCCCACACCCGCCGGGCGTACGCGGCGACCTTCGCCGGGACGGGGTCGCCGTTCGCGACGAGGCGCATGAGCATCATCGCGAGGTCGGCGTCGGCGATGCCGAACGCGCCGAAGAGAAAGCCGTCGCCGGACGGCACGAGCGCGTCGGCGCCGGCGAGGAGGCGCTCCGCGGCGGACCTGGCGTCGCTGCTCAGCGGCTTCACCGGCGACCCGGAGAAGACGCTCGACGTCGGGCGCTCCTCGCGGATGGGCATGAGATCGCTCCGCACCCACGCCTGGATCTGGCGCGCGCGCGCGCGGTCCCTCGGGTCGGCCGGATAGAGCCGCGCGTGCGCCGGCGGCGGGAAGACCTCCTCGAGGTACTCGTCGATCGCGGAGGACTCCGACAGCCAGAAGTCCCCATGCCGCAGCGCGGGGACGCGCCCCGTCACCGAGCGCGCCGCGTAGTCGCCCTTGCGGTGATCCCCGGCCTGCAGGGACATCGTCTCGACGTCGAACGGGATCCCCTTCTCCCGCAGCACGACCCAGCACGAGAAGACGTACGGGCTCTCGAACCTGCTCTCGGCGTAGAGGACGAGCTTCGCGTCGGCCATGGTCACCTCCGCGCCGTCGTTTAGGGGGCGGGCGGCGCCGGCGCAACGCGGCGCGCGCGCCGCTAGAACGACGTTCCCACGATCGTCTTCACGATGAGCTGCTGGTCGGCGGCGCCGCCGAGGCCCCCGCCGATGGCGACGTTCAGCTCCCAGCGCGACGGGGTCCGGCCGTGCGGCGGCGCGAGGTCGACGACGCCGAAGAGGTAGTGCGCCTGCGCGCGCAGCGGCCTGAGGTCGTTCAGGAACCCGAGCTCCGCGTACCACTCGGCGCCGACCGCGAACCCGAGCTGCGTGTTCACCGCCACCTTCGCCGCCGGGCCGAAGTCCGGGCGGAACGCGTCGGGCCCGGAGAGCGCGTATCCGATGATGGGGTTCACGTCGAGGAGGACGTACCCGTCGTCGTACCCGAGGAAGGGGCGCAGCTCGTTCGACCACCCCGTCTCCTCCACCTCCGACGGCACGCGGCCCAGCTCGACGTTGAGTCCGAGGAAGAAGCGGTCGCGGAGGAGCTGCGGCGCGACCATCTTCGCGCGGAGCTTCACGCCGCCGTAGCGGACGCCGTTCGCGGGCGCGGCGAAGGTCTGGAGGTACGCGCCGAGCTCGAGCCACGGCGTCACGCCGAGGGCGGGCTCGAGCGTGAGCCGCGCGGTGCCGTGGGGCGGGGTCTGCCCGGCGAAGGCCGGCTCGCGCGTTCCGCGGACGGTGTAGTTCGTGTGGACTTCCAGGCTCAGCTCGCCGGGCGCGTCGAGGTCGGCCTGGTAGACCTGGATCTCGAAGGGGTCGAGGGCGCCGGCCGCGCGCGGCGCGAGGAGCGCGAGCGCGGCGAGGCAGGAGAGCGAGGCGAGCGAGCGTCGAGCCGTGGCGTGCAGGGCGAGTCTCCGCCCGGCAGCCTAGCAGAGCGCGAGCCTCGCGGTGGCGCTGGCGCGCAGGGCCACGTGGGGGCTCGCGCCGGGTCCCACCTCGACCCACGCCGCCGGGAGCACGGCGTCGACGGCGTGAACGGCGTAGCGTCCGGGGCGGAGCGCGGTGATGGCGAAGCGACCCGCGCCGTCGGCGCAGGCCTCGCCCAGATCCATCGCCTCGCGCGACACGGCGCGGACGCGCGCGCCCGCGAGCGGAGCGCCGCGCGCGTCGCGCAGCGTCCCCTGGATCGCGCCGGCCGGGGCGAGCACGACGACGAGGCGGCGGGCGTGGGGCGGCGCCGCGACGACCTCGGGGACGAACCCCTCCGCGCGGACGAGCAGGAGCGCGCCGCTGCGACGGGCGCCGGCGAGCGCGAACCGTCCGTCCGGCCCGCTGAAGACCTCGCCGGGGAGGGTCGTCGCGCCCTGGCGCCGCCCCTCGGCGACGGTGAGGCGCGCCCCTCCCACCGGCGCCCCGTCGGCCGAGACGATCGTCCCCTGGAGGCGTGCCTCCGCGGAGCCTGGACGCAGGGTCCGGCGCGAGGCGAGGCGGGCGTGGCGGCGGCGGGCGCGCATCGAAGTGCTCCTCGGGACCGGCAGACGCTGCCCGGTCGTCGTGACACCCGGCTCGAAATGCAAGGTGCACGCCCGCGCGCCCGGCGCCGAGACTGGCGCGCGTTCCGTCGAATCATGGCGGTCGGTCGCGTCCGCGGCCCTCTCTCGCGCTGGCGAGCGCGAGCCGTGCTGCAAAGGCGAGGGCCCCGGCGCCAGGCGGCGCGGGGCCCTCGATGACATCACCCTCGGGTGAGCGGCGACCTGCGGCGGTTACTTCTTCACGATCTCGAGCAGCTCGACCTCGAAGACCAGCGTCGCCCCGCCCGGGATCGTCGGTGGGCGCCCCTCGTCACCGTAGGCGATCGCGGACGGGCACACGAGCTTCGCCTTGCCGCCCACCTTCATCTTGGCGACGCCCTCCGTCCAGCACTTGATGACCTGGTTCAGGGGGAACTCGGCCGGTTGCCCGCGCTTCACCGAGCTGTCGAAGACCTTCCCGTCGGTGAGCGTGCCCGTGTAGTGCACCTTCACCGTGTCGGTCTCCTTCGGCTGCGGGCCCGTCCCCTCCTTCTCGGAGGTGTAGATGAGGCCCGACGCGGTCTTCTGCGCGCCCTTCTGCTTCTCCGCCTGGGCGAGGAACGTCTTCGACGCTTCCTTCTGCTTCTCCGAGGAGATTTTCATCCGCGCCTGCGCGAGCTGGTTGATCTTCTGCTGGTACTGCTCCGGGTCGACGGCGAGCTTCTTGTTCCCCATAGCGTCGGTGAGCCCGCGCTTCACGTTCTCGAACTCGGACGGCGTGAGGTTGAACACGGCGAGCTGCTTCGCGACCACGGTGCCGATCGCGTACAGCGTCTTGTCGTCCTCGGTCTTGAGCTCCTGGGCCCGCGCGGCCCCCGTGGCGGCGAGGAGGAGGACGGCCAGGGCGAGGCTTCTCATGAGGGGCTTCCTTTCGCGCGCCCGGTCCGAGGCCGGGTCGCACTGTCAGTGATAGCGTTCGGCGCGTCCATGATGCGCCGGGAGGCGGCGACGCGCAACGGAAACGCGGCCCGCTACTCCTCCAGCGTCGAGACGTCGCCCTCGGGGAGCCCCTGCGCGCGCGCCTTGAGCACGCGTCGCATGATCTTCCCCGAGCGCGTCTT
>JBJMQK010000278.1:0-4036 GCA_045802735.1 Anaeromyxobacteraceae bacterium
ACGACGTCATGCGCGTCGGCGGGACATAGGGCGAACGGGGACCGACGACACCATGGGCAAGATCACCGGATTCATGGACTACGACCGCGAGGCGCCGCACGCGCGGTCGCCGCTCGAGCGCGTGAAGGACTGGAGCGAGGCGCACCCGCCGTACGCGGAGGAGGCGATCCGCACGCAGGGCGCGCGCTGCATGGACTGCGGCATCCCGTTCTGCCACACCGGGCAGCTCGTCGCCGGCATGGCCACCGGCTGTCCGGTGAACAACCTCATCCCGGAGTGGAACGACCTCGTCTACCGCGGCCAGTGGCAGGAGGCGATCATCCGCCTCCACAAGACGAACAACTTCCCCGAGTTCACCGGGCGCGTCTGCCCCGCCCCGTGCGAGGGGAGCTGCACGCTCGGCATCAACGCGCCGCCCGTCACCATCAAGGCGATCGAGTGCGAGATCATCGACCGCGCCTGGACGAACGGGTGGGTGAAGCCGCAGCCGCCGCTCGCCCGCACCGGGAAGCGCGTCGCGGTCATCGGCTCCGGGCCGGCCGGCCTCGCCGCGGCGGCGCAGCTCAACAGGGCCGGGCACGCCGTCACCGTGTTCGAGCGCGACGACCGCCTCGGCGGGCTGCTCATGTACGGCATCCCGAACATGAAGCTCGACAAGAAGGTCGTCGAGCGCCGGGTGCAGCTCATGGCCGACGAGGGCGTGAAGTTCGTGACCGGCGTCGAGGTGGGGAAGGACTTCGCCGCCTCGCGCCTCACGAGCGACTTCGACGCCGCCGTGCTCACCACCGGCGCGACGGCGGCGCGCGACCTCAGGATCGAGGGGCGCGAGCTCGAGGGCATCCACCTCGCGATGGACTTCCTCCACGCGAACACGAAGTCCCTCCTCGACTCGAACCACGCCGACGGCCGCTACATCTCGGCGAAGGGAAAGAGCGTCGTCGTCATCGGCGGCGGCGACACCGGCACCGACTGCGTCGGGACGTCCATCCGCCACGGCGCGAAGAGCGTGGTGCAGCTCGAGATCATGCCGCGCCCGCCGGACGAGCGCGCGGCCGACAACCCGTGGCCGCAGTGGCCCAAGGTCTACAAGCTCGACTACGGCCAGGAGGAGGCGAAGGCGCTCTGGGGCGACGATCCGCGCGAGTACGCGGTGACCACCAAGCGCTTCGTCGGCGAGGGCGGTCGCCTCACCGGGCTCGAGCTCATGAAGGTGGACTGGCTGCGCGGCGAGGGCGGCCGGCCGCTCGGACCGCGCGAGACCGAGGGCACGCGCCGGCTCATCCAGGCCGACCTCGTGCTGCTCGCGCTCGGCTTCCTCGGCCCGGAGAAGGGGCTCCCGACCGAGCTCGGCCTGAAGCTCGACGACCGCGGGAACGTCTGGACCGACCCCGAGAAGATGACGAGCGTCCCCGGCGTCTTCGCGGCGGGCGACTGCTCGCGCGGTCAGTCACTCGTGGTGTGGGCGATCCACGAGGGCCGCAAGGCGGCGCGCGGGGTGGACAAGTACCTCATGTACGGGGAGACGGTGCTGCCGTAACGGGATCTCGGGCGTTGAGCTCCGCCCGGCTTTCCGGCCCTCCACGAAGCGACGGACGCGGAGAGCGGCCGAGATGTCGAGTCACCACGCCACGCGGGGCCGGGCTTCAGGATCTGCCGGAACGCCGGTCGTTCGCGGCGGCGTCGGCACCGTCGTCACGCGCGCGGCGCGTGACGGGCGCCGCGGGTCCTCGGCGCTTCGTTGCGCCTGTCATCGCCCCGCGGGAGAATGGCGGCGGGACGCCGATGGGCACTCGCGACGGAAGTAGGAGGAGCGTGCTGCTCGTCGCGGGAGCGGCGCGAGACACGTGGGCGGGCGCGCTCGCCGCGGCGGGGTTCGAGGTCCGCACGGTCGACTGGCTCGACGCGGTCACGGCCGCGCGCGTCCGTCGCCCGGACGCGGTGGTGATCGCCGACGACCTGCCGGGGCGCGCGACAGACGTGCTGCGCTCCGCGCTCGCGGGGGACCTCAACACGCTGCCCGTCGTCATGGCAGGCGCGCCGCCAAACGATCCCGTGCGCGCGGAGATGGACACGTTTCGCTACGTGTCCGCCCCGACGGCGCTCGCGACGGTCGGCGCGGTCGTGACCGAGGCGATGCGCGCCGGCCGGCCTCGCAAGGCGCTCCCGTCGTGGTGGTGGCTCGAGCTGTCGGGCGGACTCGTCCTCGGCGCCGGGTTGATCGTCGGATCGCTGTCGAGTTGGATCGAGCGGCGCACGCCTGGCGCAGGGCGCGCCGTGCTCGGAGTCGCGACGGCGTTCGCCGTGGCTGGAGCCGCGGCGGCCCTGTTTCTCGCGATCCGGCGCAGGAGTCATTCGGCGCGTATGTGCGTGAAGCACGCCTGGATCTTCCTCGTCATGCTCCTGCCGGCCCACGAAGCCCTGTTCGGGACGGCGCCCGCCACGGCGAGCTTCAGCGCGTCGCTCGCGCTCATGTCCGCGTCGGCGTGGCTCGCCCGCGACGCGAAGCCGCGCTCGCCAGCGGCGCGGAGGTGGCTGCTCGCGGTCGCCATCGCGCTGCTGCTGGCCGCGGCGGCGCGGTGGGTCGCCCTCATTCCGCTGCGCTGACCATCGAATCGTGGCGCGTGGTTCCGGACTGGCACCCCGGTGATGGCGAACTTCGTTCACGCGGACCTCTTCGCCGTGGCCTCGGCCTACGCATTCCAGATCGCCGAGAACCAGCCCTTCATGGAGGCAACAAGCGCACGGGCGTCCTCGCGCGTGGCACTGCGGAGTAGGGCAGCGCCGACGCGGTCGGTCAACGCCTGCCGGGGAGCCGGTGCTCGCGCACGCGCTCGATCCGCCCGCCGCGGCCGGCGGTGCCTACACGGACGCACCGTTTCGACGACCCAGGGTCGCTGCCCCGGGTGAAAGTGACTGACAGTCGACGCGCGCGCTGCTAGGATGTCGCCCCATGTCCGACACCCGAGCCTTCCACATCCGCCACGCGCACACGCGCGACGCCGCCGACATCGCGGCGCTCGCGAACGCGCTCAACGTCCACGAGGGGAAGCCCTCCGCCATCCACAGCGAGGCGTCGATCCGCCGCGACGTCCTCGGCGGCGACTGCGACTTCACGGTGCTCGTCGCCGAGTGCGGCGGGCGCGTGGTCGGCTACACCATCCACCACCCCACCTACAACTCCGACCTGGGCGTCCGGGGGATGTGGGGCGTCGACCTCTATGTCGCTCCCATGATGCGCGGCCAGGGCGTCGCGCGGGCGCTCACGGCCGCGATGGCCGCCCACGCCGTGGCGCGCGGGTTCCGGTCGCTGTGGTGGAACGTGCGCGCGGCGAACGCGCGCGCGCGCGCCGCCTACCGCGCCATGGGCGCTCGCGAGGACGAGTCCCGCGAGGTCCAGCTCCAGGGCGAGGCGCTCCACGCGATCGCCGGCGAGGCCGAGGCGTACGGGTTCCTCGCGCGCGAGGACCTGCGGTGCGCGGGATGAGCGGGGCCGAGCGGGTGGCCTTCGCCGTCGCGGCGCTCGCCCTCGCCGCGGCCGCGCCGGGCACGCTCCGCGCCGCCGGGATCGATCCGCTCGAGGCGCTGGCGTTCGCGAGCGGCGCCGCGGGCGTGTGGCTCATGACGCTGGAGAGCGCGTGGGGATGGCCCCTCGGCATGGCGAGCTGCGCCGCGCTCGCCGTCGTGTTCTGGGGCGCGCGCCTCTACGCCGACATGGCGCTGCAGCTCGGGTACGTGCTGCTCGACGCGGTGGGCTGGTGGTGGTGGACGCGGCCGCGCTCCGCCGCCGCGCCGCTCCTCGTGAGCCGCGCCCCCCGTACGGTCGCGCTGGCGCTCGTCGCCGGGGCCGTCGTCGTCACGCCCGCCCTGACGCTCCTCCTCCGCCGGCTCGACGACGCGGCCCCGTTCTGGGACGCGTTCACGACGGCGCTCAGCCTCGCCGGCCAGCTCCTGCTCACGCGCAAGCACGTCGAGGCCTGGAGCGTGTACGCCCTCGTGAACGTCGTGTACGTGGGGCTCTACGTGGCGCGCGGCCTCC
>JBJMQK010000566.1:0-2555 GCA_045802735.1 Anaeromyxobacteraceae bacterium
CCTGGCGGCCCTCGCCCTTCACCACGTCGGCGAGCTGGCCGATGCGCGCCGGGCGCGGGAAGTGCGGGTTCCAGGCCGGCGCCGCCCCGGACGTGGCGCGGTGGGCCGTGCCGGTGATGGCCCCGAGGAGCTTCGAGCCGAGGACGGCGTGCTGCGCGTCGGCGAAGCCGAAGCCCGCCTTCGCGGCGGCGATCGCGCCCTCGTAGTGCGAGGCGACGAGGCCGGCGAGGCTCTTCGCGAACCCGCCGCGCTCCTGGGCGCGGAGCGCCTTCGTGAGCTTGCCCGTGTCGATCGAGACCGGGCACGCGGTGGCGCAGAGGCCGTCCGCGGCGCAGGTGTCGAGCCCCTGGTACTGGAAGTCCTCCTCGATGCGCGCGAGGCGCTGCGGGTCGGCGCCGGTGGTGCGCAGGCGCGTGATCTCGCGCTGCAGCGTGATGCGCTGCCGCGGGGTGAGCGTGAGCGCGCGCGAGGCGCACTTCGGCTCGCAGAAGCCGCACTCGATGCACTTGTCGACGAGGTCGTGCGTGGCGGGCAGGGGCTTCAGGTTCGCGAGGTGGGCCTTCGGGTCGTCGTTGAGGATGACGCCGGGGTTGAGGATGCCCTTCGGGTCGAAGAGCTGCTTCACCCGCCGCATGACGGCGTGGCCCTTCTCGCCCCACTCCAGCGCGACGAACGGCGCCATGTTGCGGCCGGTGCCGTGCTCGGCCTTGAGCGACCCGCCGTACTTGCGCACGACCATCTCGCAGACCGCCTGCATGAAGCGCTCGTAGCGCTCCACCTCGGCGCGGTCGCCGAAGTCCTGCGTGAAGACGAAGTGGACGTTCCCGTCGAGCGCGTGCCCGAAGATGATCCCCTCGCTGTAGCCGTGCTCGAGGAAGAGCCCCTGCAGCTCGACCGTCGCGGCGGCGAGGTGCTCGATGGGGAAGGCGACGTCCTCGATGACGACGGTGGTGCCGACGCGCCGCGCTCCGCCCACGGCCGGGAAGAGGCCCTTGCGCACGTCCCACAGGGTCTCGTACTCGGCCTTCACCGCGGTGAACGCGACCGGCGCGAGCGTGGGGATGCCGGCGATGAGCCGCTTCGCCGCCTCCATCCTCGTCGCGAGCGCGGCCGGGTCGGCGGCGCGCACCTCGACGAGGAGCGCGCAGGCGTCGGCGGGGAGGGTCTTGAGGATGGGCGGCAGGCCGGCCTTGTTCTCGACCGAGCGCAGCGACGGGCGGTCCATCAGCTCGGCCGCCGAGACGACGTCACCGGCCTTGAGCGCCTGCGTCGCGCGGGCGGCGTGGTCGAGGTCGGGGAAGAAGAGGAGGGCGCTCGCCTTGTGCGCGTGCTCCTCGACCGTGCGGTAGGTGATCTCCGAGATGAAGGCGAGGGTGCCCTCGGAGCCGATGAGCAGGTGGACGAGGATGTCGAACGGGTCCTCGAAGTCCACGAACGAGTTGAGGCCGTAGCCGGTGGTGTTCTTGATCCGGTACTTCAGGCGGATGCGCTCGGCGAGCGGCGGGTCGGCGAGGATCTTCGCGCGCAGGTCGGCGAGGCCGTCGAGCAGCGCCGCGTGGCTCTTCGCGAACGCGGCCCGCGAGGCCGCGTCGGCGGTGTCGAGCGCGGTGCCGTCGGCGAGCAGGATCTTCACGCTCTGGACGGTCTGGTAGCTGTTCTGCGATGTGCCGCAGCACATCCCGGAGGCGTTGTTCGCGGCGATGCCGCCCACCATCGCGGCGCCGATCGACGCCGGGTCGGGGCCGATCTTCCGGCCGAGCGGCGCGAGGAGCGCGTTCGCCTCGGCGCCGATGACGCCCGGCTCGAGCGCGATGCTCCGGCCGCCCTCCTTCACCTCGGCGCGGCGGAACCCGCCCGTCACCTGCACGAGCACGGAGTCGCTCACCGACTGCCCGGAGAGGCTCGTGCCGCCCGCGCGGAAGGTGCAGCCGAGGTCGAGCCGGCTCGCCTCGCGCAGCAGGCGCGCCACCTCCTCGGTCGAGCGCACGCGCACCACGATCTTCGGGACGAGGCGGTAGAAGCTCGCGTCGGTGCCGAAGGCGAGGGTCCGCAGCGGGTCGGTGACGAGCCGGTCCGCGGGGACGAAGCAGGACAGCGCGTGGTGGAGGTCCTGGAACTTCTGGGGAAGTGCCTCGACGTCTCGTCTCGTGTCCATGCCGTTGCCTCACGCGCGCGCGGACGGCCGCGCCGCCTGGGAAGGGGTGGGTCTCGCGCGGCACTTGAGCACGGCGCGCGCCGCTCGCCCGGGATGATCCCGGACAGCGGTCGAGCCCGGATCCCGACCGGTGCGGGAGAGTACGCGAGCGGCGGCGGGCACGCCTGCGACCAAACGACCGATCACGGGCCCGAGAGGCGCGAGCTCCCGCGCTCCGCGAGCTGCCGCGCCCGCGCCAGCCGCGCCTGGATGTGGGCGCCCTCGGGCTCGAGTCGCGCCGCCTCCTCGAGCAGGGCGACGGCCCCCTCGGCGTCGCCCTCCTCCAGGTAGAGCGAGCCGAGGTTGTAGCGCGGCGCGGCGAGCAGCGGGTCGCGCTCGATGGCGGCCCGGTAGTCGCGCA
>JBJMQK010000287.1:0-4407 GCA_045802735.1 Anaeromyxobacteraceae bacterium
CCACAAGGCGGCGCACGACCTGTTCATGCAGGACTTCACCGCGCTCACCGCCGAGATGCAGGTCGCGGGGCTCTCGCTCCCGGTGACGCACTGGCTCCGCTCGCGCATCCGCGAGTGGGTGAGCTTCCACATCCAGGTGAACGACGCACCCCTCGGGCGTTATCTCGCGTCGAAGCGGTTCCGCCCCGGCGCTCAAGCCGCGAAGCGGGCCGAGTCGGATCGCTAGCCTTCGGAGGGATGCATGCCGCCTCGCGCTTGGGACGAGAACATCGGCACCGGCGTGAACTCGATGGACGCCGAGCACCGGCTCCAGGTCAGCCTCGTGAACGCGATCGAGGAGCTCGTGCGGTCGGGCAGGGACCCGGAGCTCACCGGCAAGACGACGGCGCAGCTCGTGGACTTCACGAACGTCCACTTCCTCTCCGAAGAGCTGATGATGCGGCTCTACTCGTACCCGCAGCACGACGCGCACAACCTCGAGCACGCGCGCCTCATCGAGCAGGTCGCCGACATCCAGCGGCAGGTGGCGAGCGGCGAGTCGGCGGCGGCGCTCGAGGGCATCGCGGCGCTCCACGACTGGCTCACACAGCACATCCGCAGCATGGATCAGGCGTTCGCGCTCTGGTGCGCGAAGAACCACCACCACCCACAGTGACCACCGTCCGCGCCGGGGTGAGGGCTGCCCCGGGCTAGCGCGCGAGCCGCTCGAGCTCGTCCCCGCTCAGCCGCATCGCGATCCACTCCGTGAGCGCCTTCGCGCCGAGCGCCTCGTAGAACGCGATGGCCGGCGCGTTCCAGTCGAGCACCTGCCACTGGAACCGGCCGCAGCCCTCGGCCACCGCGGTGCGCGCGAGGTGGACGAGCAGCGCCTTGCCCAGCCCGCGGCCGCGGTGCGCCGGGCGTACGAACAGGTCCTCGAGGTACAGCCCGGGGCGGCCCTGCCACGTGGAGTAGTTGAAGAACCAGAGCGCGAACCCCGCGACGGCGCCGTCCCACTCCGCCAGCTCCACGAAGAAGCGCGGCGGCCCCGCGCCGAAGCCGTCGCGCAGGAGGTCCGCCGCCGTCGCGACCGCCTCCGCCGGCGCCCGCTCGTACTCGGCGAGCTCGCGGATGAGGGCGAGGATCTCGGGGACGTCGGCGGCGACGGCGCGGCGGAGGCGGAGCATGGGCGGGGGAATCTACAGCAGGCGCGGCTGCTCCGGCGGCGCGGCGACGACGTACGGCGCGAGCGCCTCCGGGTAGGCCTGCGCCACCTCGGGCGGGACCTCGACCGGGCGCGCCTCCACCATCGCCTCGAGCATCGCCGCGTTCGCGACCGCCTTGCCCTCGAAGTGGTTGTTCGTCACGACGTACACGTCCTCCACCGCCGGCTCCTCGGCGAGCGCCCGCGTGCGCTCGGCCCACTCCTCGAGCTCGCCGGCGCGATAGAGGTAGTCGTAGCGGGCGTCGCGGCCGGCCTTCTCGCGGAACCAGTCCCTGTAGTTGCGCCCGTGGACGCGGACGTAGCCGACGCGCGAGGTGGCGACCGCGCTCGGCCGGATCGAGTTCTTGAAGAGCGGCTGGTCCACGTTCACGAAGCCGACGCCGCGCTCGGCGAGCTCGTCGTACGTCGCCGGCACGTTCCAGGAGAGGTGGCGCACCTCCACGACGAGCGGCAGGCCGGCGAGCGCGGCCACGACGTCGCGCAGCCAGTCGAGCGAGGCGGGCTCGCGCCGGAACGACCAGGGGAACTGCACGAGCACCGCGCCGAGCCGGCCCTCTCCCGCGATCGCGTCGAGCGCCTCGCGCGCGGCCTTCACCTCGGCGGCGCCGAACGCCTCGCGCTCGTGCGTGAGCCGCCTCCACGCCTTCACGGCGAAGCGGAAGTCGCGGTTCGCCGCGACCCGCCCGCACCAGGCGCGCGCCACCTCGGCCCGCTGCGGGCGGTAGAACGTGGAGTTCACCTCGACGGTCGCGAACCAGCGCGCCAGGTAGGCGAGCGGGTCGAAGCCGCGCGGCGCCGGCCTGGGATAGACCTTGCCGCGCCAATCGGGATAGTCCCAGCCGGCAGGGCCGAAGCGGATCACGGAGGGGACGTAGGGCGCCGGGGCGCCCGCCGCACGGCCCGGGTCAGGCCGTCGCGGCGAGCGTGGGCGCCCGCACCGCGACGGCCGAGGGAATCTCGGCGACCGCCGCCGGGCGAGGGCCCTCCGAGACCGCGACGAGCGCCGCGACGTTGAGGAAGACGACCGACGTGCGCTCGTGCCCCTGGCCGAGGTCGGCGTCGCGGAGCTGGATGAACCCCGAGTGGTGGGCGAGGTAATCCGAGACGCGCAGGTGCGCAGGGACCGCGACCCGCCCGCTCACCGCGTACGCGTCGAGCACGCAGGTGACGGTGCGCTCGACCGCCCCCGGCTGGGCGGCGGAAACGAGCAGGCGCCGCTCGTCGATCGACGGGACGATGACCCGCACCGCCGAGCGCCGCAGCGCGAGGTAGGGCAGCTCCGCGCCGCGCGCGGCGATCGCCACCTCGGTGAGGTTGAAGAAGGGCCCGCGCTGTCCCAGGAAGTCGTGGAACGACTGCATCCGCGGAACGTGGAAGCTCCCGCGGATCCAGCCCGAGGGCGTCAGGATCCGCGCGCGGATGACCCGTTGTGGCGGACGGTACTCCGGCATGGTCCCCTCCCTGGTGGTGATTGCTCACACTAGGCGCGCCAGGCGGGGACCGGTATCCCGTGGTGGCGGGGTGTGGGCGTGACCCATTCTCGTCGGGTGAACGGGCCCGTCGCACCCGAAAAGAAAGTCCCGCGCCGGCCGGAGCCGACGCGGGACGTGTTCACTCACGGTGCCGGAGGCGCCGCGGTCACTTCAGGGCGGCAGCGATCGCGTCGACCTGCGCGGTGGAGAGCCCGGAGAGCGAGCCCATCCCGCCGCGGTTGGCGGCGATGGCGGCCTGGATCTGCGCCGACGTGACGCCGCGCTTGCTGCTCGTGGCGAGCGCGCCGTGGCAGCCGGAGCAGCTCTGCGTGTAGAGCGCCGCGCCGTCGATCGCCGGTGGCGGAGGAGGAGGCGGCGGCGTCGTGACGGTGCACGCCTGCGAGAGGACCGGCGTCCCGGTGCAGCCCGCGGGCGACGAGGACACGACGGTGCGCGTCTGCGTCCCGTTCGCGCACGCGCTCCACGCGCTGTACGTGTAGGTGCACGCCGCCGGAGGCGGCGGGGGAGGAGGCGGGGTCGCCGTCGCGAGCGCGCTGGCGATTGCCTGCAACTGGGCCGCGGTGAGCCCGGAGAGCGAGCCCATGCCGCCGCGGTTCGCCGCGATCGCCGCCTGGATCTGCGCGGCCGTCGCGCCACGCTTGCTGCTCGTGGCGAGCGCGCCGTGACAGCCGGCGCAGCTCTGCGTGTAGAGCGCCGCCCCGTCGGCCGCGGGCGGCGGAGGAGGCGGCGGCGGGACGGTGCCCGGGCCGGCCGGCATGGCCTCGGGGTGGAACGTCCCGGAGGCGAGGTTCCGGATCGGGCCCGTGAAGATGACGGCGTCCGTCTGGCGGTTCGTCACCGTCAAGGTCCCGCGCGACACCGCGAAGCTCACGTCGCGGAGGAGCGCGCGCAGCGCGGCGCCGTCCTGCGGGAGGCTCGCGACGCCGTAGCGGTCGAGGAGCGGCGCGAGCACGGTGCGCAGCTGCGCGAGGACCGACTGGAACGAGCCGGGCTCGGGGGCGCGGGCGTGGTCATCGTCCTCCGCCTCCCCGTCGTCGCCGCGCGAGCACGCCACGGCGGCGTCGGTCACCGGGGTGATGTCGGCGGCGCCTGCGCGTGCGGCCGCGGAGTACATCCGCCGCGCGGCCGAGCCGTCGGTCCACTCGACCTTCAGCAGGAACGGCGGCGTGAGCCCGCTCACGTCCACCGAGAACGATCCGTCCGTGCTCGTCGCGGTCGGCCTCGACCACGCCGTCGCCGAGGCGTCCTTCACCGACACCGTGCCCTGCACCGGGGCTTCCGCCACCGCCAGCCCGGACAGGGTGTTCGCCGTCGCGTCCGTCCCGCCCGTCCCGCAGCCGCCCAGCACCAGCGCTGCCGCGGCCATCGCTCCGACCAGCGTACCGACTCCTGCGTGCATCGACTTCACGCGTCCTCCTGCTCTTCCGGATGGACGGCCGGATGCGCCGCCGGGGTCTCTGGACCCAGGCATCGCTCGCTCGGAGTCCCGCTCCTCGCGCGCTCGCTTCCCGCCGCTGGCCGTACCCTGAATGCGGTACAGGCCGGGTCGGCGGAGTACGCCAACGGCCGGACATGCGTCAAGCAGTCAGTTTATTTTACCGAGGCACATTCAGGCACTTGCGCGTACATCCGCCTTTCTCGGCACCGATGTGGGAGCGCAGCAATCCCGCGGACTTTGACGCAAGTCGCCACGGACCGGGTAGCCTTCCC
>JBJMQK010000440.1:0-3638 GCA_045802735.1 Anaeromyxobacteraceae bacterium
TCCGAGTCGGGCCGCGCCATCACGGCCCACCACTCGTGCGTGGTGATGAACGTGTTCGGCCGCGTGGAGATCGGCTCGCAGGAGGAGATCGCGGCGGCGAGCGTCCCCGTCCTCGACGAGACCAAGGTCGTCCGCGAGATGCGGGAGATCGTGGCCGGGCTCACCCCGCGCACCCGCGCCGAGGCGTACCACGACGCCGCCGCGAAGAAGGAGGAGGCCCTGCAGATGTTCAAGCTCGGCATCCTCGGCCTCGAGGAGCGCGCGGTCGTGGAGAGCCTCTTCTGGAAGCTCTGCCGCGGGCTCGTGGCGCTGAACCGCGGCAAGAAGCGGCTGCCGCGCGACACGCGCGACCTCGGCGACAAGATCGCCGACCAGTACCAGGCGAACTTCTCGCTCTTCCAGAGCGCGCCCGACCACTGGGCGTTCGACCAGCTCTTTCCCATCGTGCCCCTGCACCGGCTCGCCGAGCCGCCCACGCGCGACTGCACCATCGTCGACATCACCTGCGACTCGGACGGCAAGATCGACCGCTTCATCGAGGGCGGCGAGGGCGTCGACGAGACGCTGTCACTCCACGCGCTGAAGCCCGGCGAGGCCTACTTCCTCGGGCTCTTCCTCACCGGCGCGTACCAGGACGTGATGGGGGACATGCACAACCTCTTCGGCCGGGTGAACGAGATCCACGTCTTCGTGGACGACGAGGACCCGGAGGACTTCTACATCGAGGAGGTCATCCCGGGCGATCGCATCGAGCAGGTGCTCTCGCGCATGCAGTACACGCCCGAGGACCTGGCGCGCCGCGTGAAGAACGCGCTCGACGGCAAGGTGAAGGAGGGCGTCATCCGGCCGAAGGAGGGCGTGCAGCTCGCCGACTTCTTCGAGCACGTGATGCGCGGCTACACGTATCTGTCCGGCATGTCGCCGTGACACGCCGCGCCTGGCGCGCGCTCCTCGCCGCCGGCGCTGCGGTGGTGGTCCTGCACGTCGCCGAGCAGCTCTTCACCGCCCCCGCGTTCGTCGACGCGCTCTCCGGCTTCACGCTCGGGCTCGCCGGCGGGCGCTCCGTCCGCTTCTCCGCGCTCGTGTACGCCGCGCTCGGCTGGGCGGGCCTCGTCGGCGTGGGCGCGTTCGCATGGGCCGCCTCGGAGAAGTGGCCGCGCACCGCCACCGCTGCCGCGGCGTGGGTCGCCGTGCTCCTCGTCGCCTCCGCCGCCTCGCACCTCTGGGCGTCGATCCGCATGCGCCATTACACGCCCGGGCTCTTCTCGGGCGTGCTCGCCGGGGCGCCGTTCGGGGTCTACTTCGTCGCGCTGTCCGTCCGCGGCGGCCGCCTCGGCCGGCGCGCGATGACCGCCGTCGTCACGCTCGGGGTTCTCCTCGCGCCGGTGGCGTTGCTGGTGCTCTATGTGATCGCCCTCGCCACGCTGTACGCGCTGTCGGCCGTGGGCGCGGTCGGCTGACGCGACAGGGGGGCTTCCCGGGAGCAGCGCGAGGGAACACGCTTCGGGCCATGAGCACCTCCGAGGTGGCGCACACGCCGGCCGAGACGACGATGGCGCTCGCGGCCGCGCGCCGTGCCTTCGAGGAGCACCGCTTCGACGACGCAGCGCGCGCGGCGGCGCGGGCGCTCGCACCGGGCGCGAGCCCCGAGGCGCTGGCGCTCTACGTCGCCGCGCTCCTCGCCGGAGGCCGGCCGGCGCCAGCGCTCGCCGCCCTCGCCGTCGCCCCCCGAGGGCCGAGCGCGAGCTGGCCGGCGCGGCTCCGCGCGCTGGCCCTCGCCGATCTCGGCCGCACCCGCGACGCGATCGCCGCGGGCGAGGACGCGGCGCGGCTCGCGCCGGACGACCCGTGGGCGTACGAGGCGCTCGCCCGCGGCTACGCGCTCGCGCGGCGCAGCGCCGAGGCGCGCTCGGCCGCGATGCGCGCGGTGGCCCTCGCTCCGGGCGACCCCGACCTGCGCTGTGCGCTCGGCGAGCTCTACGCCGACGGCCACGCCGGGGTCGCCGAGGGCCACCTCCACGCCGCCGCCGCGCTCGATCCGACGAGCGCCCGCCCGTGGCTCGCGCTCGGCGACGTGCTCGAGCGCGCGGGACGTGGCGCCGACGCGGCAGAAGCGCGCGCGCGGGCGACGTCGCTCGACCCGGCGCTCGCGGCGCTGCGGGGCGGCCCGTCGAGGCTCGGGCCGCTCCTCGTCAGCGGCGCGGCGGTGTTCCTCGCGGTCCTCGCGGTCGGGCTCCTCCCCGCGGTGGCCCGCAAGCTCGCGCCGGGCGCCGTCGCCTCCGCGACCTGGATCGCGCTCACCGCCGTGACGCTCCTCCCCACGGCGTTCCTCGCGGCGACGCTCGTGCTCCTGCGCCGCACCCGGCGCGCGGTGCCCGCCGCCGATCCGGCGCTCGCCGCCGCTGTCAGGGACGCGGCGAGGTCGGGCGGCGCGCCCGGTTAGACGGCGGGCCGGCCGGCCTCGTGCATGGCCTCGCGCGCCTGGGCGAGGCGCCGTCGCACGAGGAGCGGCCGGCGCACGCGGCGCGCCACGAGCCGCATCCCGGCGCCGATCCCGGCGACCATCACGACCCCCGCGCACGCCGCCCCGGCGTCCTTGCCCGAGCGCCGCGCGCGCGCCCCGGCGAGCGCCGTGAGCGCGGCGGCGAGGGGACCCCACGGGAACGTCGGCAGCGAAGCCACCCGCGCCGCGACGGGCTGGGGGGCCGTGAGCGCGTCGCCGGCGCGCGTCGCGAGGGCCGAGGTGAGCCAGGCCACCTGCCGCTCGCTCTCGGCGCCGAGCCTCGCCGCCAGCGCCGCCGTCTCGGCGTCGCCGAACGCCCCGGCGCCGCGCTCGAGCGCGGTCCAGCCGAGGCGGGCCGAGGTCGCGAGCACCGCCAGGTCGTGGAGGTCGCGCGCGGCGGCGGCGGGGCCGCTCGACGCGTCGTTGAGCAGCGCTGCCCTGAGCCGGCGCGGCGCGCGCGGCCGCGCGCGCCCGTGGCGGTCCTGCACCGGCTCGAGCGCGATGACGTGCGTCGCCGAGACGCCCGCGAGGCGCCGCGCGCCGTCGCGCAGCTCGGCGTCGCTCGCGTGCCGCTCGGAGGTGAGCACGAGCGCCTCGGCGAGCAGTCGCTCGGTCGTGCGAAGCGCCCCGACGGTCCTCGTGAGCTCCATGGCCCTCCCTCCCGGCCCGCCGAGGTGCCGGCTCGCTAACGATGTGCAGGGCCGGTGCTGCGCGCGACGCGACAGCGAGCGAGCGGACCCCTGGTGGGTCGATGCGACGATCGCCGTGCGCCGTGCGTGCCCGGCGTGCTAGCGAGGTGCAAACGCGAGGATGGGAGGCACCGCAATGTCTGGCACGTACAAGAAGATCGAGCTCGTGGGCACCTCGCCGGTGAGCTTCGCCGAGGCCGTGAAGAAGGCCGTCGAGGAGTCCTCAAAGACGATCCGCCACATGAACTGGTTCGAGGTGGTGGAGCAGCGCGGCTTCATCAAGGACGGCAAGGTCGCGGAGTTTCAGGTGACCATCAGCATCGGCTTCAAGCTCGAGTAGCCGGCCCGCGCCGCGCAGCGCCCACGTCGACGAGGCGCTGCGCGGCCGCAGGTTTGCGCGGTGCGCCACGCCGCCGCGCGGGAAGGCCAGGTGCCTTTCGCCTGTT
>JBJMQK010000454.1:0-3276 GCA_045802735.1 Anaeromyxobacteraceae bacterium
CCGTGGGCGGCGCACGCCTCGCCCACCCGTCGCGCCACGTCCGCGAGCGGCTCGCCGTCCCGGGTCGCGGGCCCGCCCTCGCCCGGGACCCAGACGTTCGGCCCGTGGACGAGGAGGATCACCCCTTGCCTCCGATGACCCTCACCGTCTCCTCGACCGCGCGCGGGTCGGCGGCGACGTCCCACTCGACCTCCCAGCGCAGGCCGGCGCCGCGCGGCAGCACCCAGGTGAGACCGCTCGCGGTGCGCTTCTTGTCGTACGCCATGAGCTGCGCCGCGCGACGCGCGACGGCGTTCGGCACGCGCGCAGCGAGCTTCGCTCCCGCCAGCGCCGCCTCGACGGCCTCGACGGCGTCGTCGTCCACCCGCCCCATGGCGCGCGCCAGCCGGAACGCGAAGGCGAGCCCCACGGCGACCGCCTCACCGTGCGTGTACTTCGAGAAGCGGCCCGCCGCCTCCACGCCGTGCCCGAACGTGTGGCCGAGGTTGAGGAGCTTGCGGTCGGCCTTCTCCTTCGGGTCCTTCTCGACGATCTCCATCTTGATGCGCGCGCAGGCGGCGACGAGCGCGGCGTCGGCCTTCCCCGCCCTGGCGGCCGCGGCAGCGCGCGGCAGGAGCGCGGGGCGGAGCGCGCCGTACTTCAGCACCTCGCCGAAGCCGCTCGAGAGCTCCCGGGGCGGCAACGTGCGGAGCGCCGCGGGATCGGCGAGGACGGCGATGGGCGGATGGAACGCGCCCACGGCGTTCTTGGCGATGGGCAGGTTCGCCGCCGTCTTCCCACCGAGCGCGGCGTCGACCATCCCGAGCAGCGTCGTCGGGACGGCCGCCCACGCGATGCCGCGCATGAACGTCGCCGCGAGGAACCCCGCGGCGTCGGTGACGGCGCCGCCCCCGAGCGCCACGACGAGGCTCCGCCGCGTCGCCCCGGCCTCGAGGAGCAGCGTCGCCGCGCGCTCGAGCTGCGCGAGCGTCTTCCCCTTCTCGCCGTCGGGGAGGGCGTGGACGAGCCCGCAGTTGCCGCTCCGCGCGAGCGCGCGCTGCACGCGGTGGCCGAAGGCCGTGTCGAGGACCGGCGCGCAGGTGACGAGCGCCACGAGGTCGCGCCCGCGCGCGAGCGCCGCCGCGGCCTCGGGGACCCCGTCGCCCACCCGCACCTCGTAGGCGTGCGCCTCCTGGCGCGCGAGGATGACGTCCGCGGCGGTCATCCGCCGCCCTCGCCGCCTTCGGCCAGGACGCGCTCGCCGGCGATGAAGCGCTCCCCGCCGCCCTTCCGCGGCAGGACGAGGTCGGCGATGCGCCGCGCCACCGCCTCCGGGGTGAGCGCGTCGACCCGGATCGTGTGGTGCGCGCGCAGGTAGAGGGGCAGGCGGTGCGCGAGGAGCTGCGCCCAGCGGTCGGCGAGGGGGCGCGCCCCGGCGCCGGGATCGGTCCCCTCCCGCGAGATGCGCCGCGCCGCCTCCGCCGGCGACACGTCGAGGAAGACGACCCGCGCCGTGGCGAGGAGCCGCGCCGCCGACGCGGGATCGCAGAAGGCGCCCCCGCCGAGGTCGACGACGAGCGGTCCCGCGAGCGAGGCGACGACGCCGCGCTCGAGCTCGCGGAAGGCGGCCTCGCCCTCCTCGGAGAAGATGCGCGCCACGGGCTTCCCCGCGCGCCGCACGACCTCCTCGTCGGTGGAGACGACGCGCCGGCCGAGGAGGCGGCCGAGGTGCGCCGCGACGGTGGACTTCCCCGCCCCCATCAGGCCCGCGAGCGCGAGCGCCTCAGCGGATCCGAGCGGCATAGGCCCTGATCGCCCCCTCGATGTCGCCCACGTGGTCGCCCCCGAACTTCTCGAGGAGCGCGTCGGCGAGCGTCCACGCCACCACCGCCTCGCCCACCACCGCCGCGGCGGGCACGGCGCAGACGTCGCTCCGCTCGTACTTCGCCGTCGTCGCCTGGCGCGAGGCGATGTCCACGGTGGGGAGGCCCTTCGTCATCGTCGGGATGGGTTTCATGTAGCCGCGCACCACGAGCGGCGCGCCGTTCGTCACCCCCGCCTCGAGGCCGCCGGCGCGGTTGGTGTCGCGGAAGAAGCCCTTCCCCTCCTCGTACAGGATGGGGTCGTGGAACGCGTCGCCGCGCAGCTCCACGTGCGTGCCCTCGCCGATCTCCGCCGCGCGGATCGCGGGGATGCCGCAGAGCGCGCCGGCGAGGCGCGCGTCGAGGCGGCGATCGTAGTGCACGTAGGAGCCGAGGCCAGGGGGCACGCCGGTGGCGTAGACCTCGAACGCGCCGCCGATGGAGCCGCCGCGCTCCTTCTCGGCGTCGATGAGCGCGCGCCAGTCGGCCGCGGTCGCCTCGTCGTCGACGCCGAGGTCGGAGGCGAGGATCGCCGCCTGCTGCGCCGCGTCCGGGGGGAGCCCGACGTGGCGCTCCTTCTCGCCGATCGCGACGACGCGGCTCGTGACCTGCACGTTGAAGCGCGCGAGCAGCTGGCGCGCGAGCGCGCCGAGCGCGACGAGCGCGGCGGTGGAGCGGGCGCTCGCGCGCTCGAGGGCGTCGCGCGCGTCGTCGAAGCCGTACTTCATGACGCCCGCGAGGTCGGCGTGGCCGGGGCGCACCTGCGTGAACTTGCGGCCGCCGCGCGCGTACGGCGAGACGAGGTCCTTCCAGCTCTCGTGGTCCTTGTTCCACACCACGAGCGCGATGGGCGAGCCGAGCGTCGTCCCGCCGCGGATCCCGGAGAGGAACTGCGCCTCGTCCTTCTCGATCTTCTGGCGCCCGCCGCGGCCGTAGCCCTTCTGGCGGCGCTCGAGCTCGCGGTTCACTGCCGCGAAGTCCACCTCGAGGCCGGCGGGGAAGCCCTCGGCGATGGCAGTGAGCGCGGGGCCGTGTGATTCACCTGCGGTGAGATAGCGGAGGCTCATGAGGTGTGGGGCGGCGCGCGCAGGGCGGCCGTCATGACCGCCTCCGGCGCCGGGTGCCCCGTCCAGAGGGTGAAGGCGAGCGCGCCCTGGCGCACCAGGATCTGCTCGCCGGTGACGACGGTCGCGCCCTCGGCCTGCGCGGCGCGGGCGAAGGCGGTCTCGCCGTAGACGAAGTCCGCGGCGACCTGCCCCTTGCGAAAGCGGAACGGCGGGAGGCCGTCGCTCGCGCCGCCGAGGCCGATGGTGGTGGCGTTGACGATGACGTCGGCGCGCGCGGCGCGCTCGACGGCGACCTCCCAGGGGAGCGGCTGGATCGCGCCGCCCGGGAACGCTCCGCGCATGCGCGCCGCGAGCGCCGCGCCCGCATC
>JBJMQK010000594.1:0-3485 GCA_045802735.1 Anaeromyxobacteraceae bacterium
TACCGCGCGCTCGTCGCGCAGCGCGGCCGCGGCGCCGCGCCGACCGCGGCCTCCACCGTGGCGAGGTGATCGCGATGACGACGAGTGAAGCGTCCCCGCGCGTCGCGTACCTCATGTCGTGGTACCCGGCGGTCACCGAGACCTTCATCCTGCACGAGATGCTCGAGCTGCGGCGCCTCGGGATGGAGGTCGAGATCTTCCCGCTGCTCGGCGCCGCGGGCGACGTCGGGCACCCCGGCGCGGAGGTGCTCGCGCCGCACGTGCACTACCACCGCGCGCTCTCGTCCGAGCTGGCATGGGCGCAGCTGTACTGGCTCGCGCGGCGGCCGCTCGCGTACCTGCGCGCGTGGTCGGCCGCGATCCGCGGCAATTTCCGCTCGCGCGAGTTCCTGGCGAAGGCGATCGTGGTGGTGCCGCGCGCCGCGGTCATCGCGCGACGCATCGAGCGGATGGGGCTCCGGCACGTGCACGCGCACTGGGCGACGCACCCCGCGCTCGGCGCGTACGTCGTCCGGACCCTCACCGGGGTCTCCTACAGCTTCACGGCGCACGCGCACGACCTGTACCTCGACCGCGCCATGCTCGACGAGAAGATCCGCGGCGCGCGCTGCGTCGTGACGATCTCGCGCTTCAACCGCGACCTCCTCGAGCAGCTCTACGGGCGCGAGGCGGCGGAGAAGACGCTCGTCATCCCGTGCGGCGTCGACCCGCGCATCTTCCGCCCGCGCACGCCGCGCGCGCCCGACGGCGTGTTCCGCTTCGCCTGCGTGGCGGGCCTGCGCGACTACAAGGGGCACCGCTGGCTCGTCGACGCGTGCGCCTTGCTCAGGGCGCGCGGGGTGCCGTTCCACGGGGTGCTGGTCGGCGACGGGCCCGAGCGGCGCGACGTCGAGGCGCGCATCGCCGCGGCCGGGCTCGAGGGCGACCTCGAGCTGCTCGGCAACCAGCCGCAGGACCGGATCCGCGCCGTGCTCGACGCGTCCGACGCGATGGTGCTCCCGAGCGTCACGACGCCGGCGGGCATGATGGACGGCATCCCGGTGGCGCTCATGGAGGCGATGGCGACCGGGCTCCCCGTGGTCTCGACGGCGGTCTCCGGGATCCCGGAGCTGGTGGTGGACGGCCGCACGGGGCTCCTCGCGCCGGAGAAGGACGCGGCCGCGCTGGCCCACGCGCTCGAGCGCCTCCAGCGCGACCCCGTGCTCGCGCGGCGCCTCGCCGACGACGGGCGGCGCCACGTCCTCGAGCGGTTCAATCTCGTCGTGAACGCCGCTCGGCTGCACGGCCAGCTCGCCGCCGCCGCGGAGGGTCTCCCGCCGCCGCGCGACGAGGAGCCGTCGCCGCGCCCGGCGCGCCCCGACCCCGCGCTGCGCGTCGCGCCCGAGGAGGACGCGGCGATCGCGTAGGCGGCGTTAACGCGCCTCGTCACGGTGAGCGCACAGTCACCGGCCGTCATGGCCGGGCCGCGCCTGCCCGCACGCTCTCCTCGGCGCCTGCTCCCCCGACCGGACTGGGGCATAAGGGGGGTTCACTGTAGGATGCACTTGCGCTGGATCAGGAGTGCCCCCCCCCTTCGAGTCGCAACTCCAGCGAGCAAGGATGACGACGATGAACGCGAAAAGGCCCCACGCGCGGCTCTGCCGCGCTTCGATGCTGGCCGCGGTGCTGGCGGCCGCCCTCGCCGGCTCGGCGCGCGGCGCCGACCCGGTGCAAAAGCTCACCCCCCTCTCGCCCGCGCCGTCAGCGGAGACCGGACAGCTCACCAACGAGTCGGTGAAGCTCTGGTTCGTGGAGCTCCCCGGCGCGCCGCTCGCGGACGGCAACAGCGACGCCGCGGTCGACGGCGACGCCGCCGCGTTCCGCAGCGAGGCGGCGGCGACCGGCGCGACGTTCAAGGAGCGGCTCCGCTTCAAGACGCTGTTCAACGGCCTCTCGGTCGAGGCGCGCTCCTCGGACATCGCGCGGATCCGGCAGCTCGCCTCGGTGAAGGCGGTCTACCCGGTGCGCACGCACGCCCTCCCCCCGACGCGGACGGTCTCCCCCGAGCTCTTCACGGCGATCCAGATGACCCGCGCCGACATCGCGCAGACCGAGCTCGGCCTGTCCGGGCGCGGCGTGCGCGTGGCGGTCATGGACACCGGCATCGACTACGACAACCCCGACCTCGGCGGCGGCTTCGGGCCGGCGTTCCGCGTGACGCACGGCATCGACCTCGTCGGCGACGACTACGACGCGGCGTCGACCGACCCCGCGCGCACGGTCCCGCACCCCGACGACGACCCCGACGACTGCGCCGGCCACGGCACGCACGTCGCGGGCATCGTCGGCGCGAACGGCGACCTCGCGAAGGGCGGCGTGAAGGGCGTCGCGCCGGGCGTCACCTTCGGCGCGTACCGCGTGTTCGGCTGCGAGGGCTCGACGAGCGACGACGTGATGATCGCGGCGATGGAGCGCATCCTCCGCGACCGCATGGACGTGCTCAACATGAGCATCGGCGATGCGTTCGACACCTGGCCGGGCGCGCCGACCGCGGCCGCCGCCTCGCGGCTCGTGAAGAAGGGCATCGTCGTCGTGGCGTCGATCGGCAACAGCGGCGCGAACGGCCTGTGGTCGGGCGGCGCGCCCGGCGTCGGCGACGCCGTCATCGGCGTGGCGTCGTTCGACAACCTGAAGACCACGAACCCGGCGTTCACCGTCTCGCCGGACGGCCTCGCCGTCGCCTACGACCCGGCGACAGCCGCGCCCGTCCCGCCGCGCCAGCCGCTCGCGACGCCGCTGCCGCTCGCCGCCACGGGGAGCCCCACCTCGACGGCCGACGGCTGCGCCGCGCTCCCCGCCGGCGCGCTCGCGGGGAAGGTCGCGCTCGTCCGCCGCGGCGCCTGCTCCTTCTTCCAGAAGGCGGTGAACGCGCAGAACGCCGGCGCGGCGGGCGTCGTCCTCTTCAACAACGCCGCCGGCCGCGTGAACCCGACGGTCGCGGGGACGGCGCCGATCACCATCCCGGTCGTCGCCATCACCGCCGACGACGGCGCGACCCTCTTCGCGCGCATCTCCGCGGGCCCGACGACGATGAACTGGTCGAGCCGGGTCGTCTCGGCGCCGAACGGGACGGCGAACCTCATCTCCTCGTTCAGCTCCTTCGGCCTCGCCGCCGACCTGACGCTGAAGCCGGACATCGGCGCCCCGGGCGGCTTCATCTGGTCGACGCTGCCGCTCGAGCAGGGCGGGCACGGGTCGCTCTCCGGCACGTCCATGGCCTCGCCGCACGTCGCCGGCGCGGTGGCGCTCCTCCTCGAGAGCCGCCGCGACCTGCAGCGCCACGGCGGCCGGCGCGACGACGACGGCGCCGAGGACTGGCGCGGCGGCGGCGACGACGGGGCGAACCTCGGCCACGCCGCGGCGATCCGCGACGTCCTTCAGAACAGCGCGAAGCCGAAGCTCTGGTTCGGGAACCCCGGCCTCGGCTTCCTCGACAACGTGCAGCG
>JBJMQK010000568.1:0-8187 GCA_045802735.1 Anaeromyxobacteraceae bacterium
CGGGATCCGGGGGCGGCCGCGCGGAGGGCGCGGCGGCGACGAGCACCCCAGCGGCGAGGCAGGCGAGCATGGGCGGCGATCTAACGCGGGGCCGGTGGAGGGGCGCCGTCCGGCCGAGGCCCCCGCGCGGACCTCGCCACGCCGCCACCGCCGGGGCATGACCGCGCGGGGAGAGTGCACCATGCCGACGCCCGCGCGGCCCCTCCACACCCTCGGCGCCTTCGACCTCGCCGCGCTCCTCGCGGCGCGCGAGGTCACCGCCGAGGCGCTGGTGCGGGCGCTCCTCGACCGGATCGCCGAGGTGGAGCCGCGCGTGCTCGCCTGGGAGCACCTCGACCCCGAGCGCGCGCTCGCCGAGGCGCGGCGCGTCGACGCCGGGCCGCGCACGCTCCTCGGCGGCGTCCCGCTCGGCGTGAAGGACATCATCGACACCGCCGACCTTCCGACGGCGTGCGGCTCGGCGGCGCGCGCCGGCCACCGCCCGGCGCAGGACGCGGCGTGCGTCGCAGCGCTGCGCGCGGCCGGCGGGGTGGTGCTCGGGAAGACCGTCACGACCGAGTTCGCGGGGTTCACTCCGGGAAAGACCCGGAACCCGCACCACCCTGGCCACACGCCGGGCGGCTCGTCGAGCGGGTCCGCCGCCGCCGTCGCGGCCGGGATGGTCCCGGCGGCGCTCGGGACGCAGACCGCGGGATCGATCCTGCGCCCCGCGGCCTACTGCGGCGTGCTCGGCTGGAAGCCGTCGTTCGGGCTCCTGCCGCTCGCGGGCGTGAGCCCGGTCGCGCCGACGCTCGACACGCTCGGCCTCTTCGCGCGCGACCTCCGGGACCTGCCGCTCCTCGCGCGCGCGCTCGGTGCGGCGGTGGCGGTGCCGCGCGCGCCGGACGCCCCGCGGGTTCGCCTCTGCCGCACCGAGGCGTGGCCGCTCGCCGCGCCCGAGGCGCAGCGGCTCGTCGAGGACGCGGCCGCCGCGCTCGCCCGCGCCGGGGCGCGCGTCGACGAGGCGGAGCTGCCCGCCGGCTTCGAGGGGCTCCTCGCGGCGCACGCGACGATCCAGGCGTACGAGACGGCGCGCTCGCTCGCGGAGGTGCGCGCGGCGCACGCCGATCTCCTGAGCCCCGGCCTCCTCGCGGCGCTGGACGCGGGCGCGGCGATCCCCGCCGCCGAGTACCTCGCCGCACAGGGCCTCGCCGCGGCGGCGCGCGCGCGCCTCGGCGAGGTGTTCGCGGACGCGGACGTCCTCCTCGGCGCGAGCGCGACCGGCGAGGCGCCCGAGACGCTCGAGCGGACCGGCGATCCCGCCTTCACGCGCGTGTGGACGCTCCTCGGCGTCCCGTGCCTGCACCTCCCCATCGGGCGGGGGCCGCGCGGGCTTCCACTGGGCGTGCAGCTCGTGGGGGCGCCGCGCGCGGACGGGGCGCTGCTCGCGGCGGGCGCGTGGATCGCGGCGCGGCTCGGGAACGCCGCGGCGACCCCGCTCCCCGGTGACGCAGCGCGCTGAACCGGGCGCCCGCCTGGACGCCCGCAGGGCTGCGTGTGCGATGGATCGCGGATCGCACCGCGAGCGCCCGTCCGCCCGGCACGCCACACCCACGCTCCGCGGTAGGCTCGCAGAGGGTTGGGCCAGGCGGGCGCGTGTCGTGCGAGCCCCTGTGATCGCTGCGTAGCGCGCTTTTCCCACGTGTGCGCACGTTCGGCGCCAGGGGCTTGCGCTGCTCCCGCCCGCTCGCCCGCCTGCTGTCCAACCCCTTTTCGCCAGCTAGGATGCCGCGTGCTGAGGGTCGCCTCGATGGAGGGGACGCTCGCACCCCTGACCTACAAGCATGACGATCCCGACCCTCCTCCTCCTGCCCGCCCTGCTCGCCGCCGCCCCCGACGTGAGCGCGCCCTTCGCGCCGTTCGCTGCGGAGCCGTTCACCGTCCGCGCCGACCCGTGCGACGCGATGAGCGTGCTCCAGGACGAGCCCGGCTGCGGCGACGCGCCGCTCTGCTCGCGTCGCCAGCGCGTCCAGCTCGCCTGCGGGCTCCGCGACGCCGTCGAGAAGCGGTACGTCTTCTTCACGGTGAAGTCGCGCCTCCTCGCGCCGCGCGTCGGCGAGGCGTTCGACTCGAAGAAGCACCTCGACCGCTGCGTCGAGGCGGAGCGCGCGATCGCGCGCGAGGACGACCCGCTCCGCTTCTACGATCGCATGCGGCGCTGCGCCGCCGGCTTCGAGGACGGCCACCTCCTCCTCGGCGCCCCGGCGCGCCTGCCGCAGGTCGCGCTCGGCATCGGCCTGCGCCTCGTCGATGGCCGGGTCTACCTCGCGAACCGCGAGCGGAAGCTCGTGTCCTATCTCAGGACGATCTCGGGCGTGCGCGATCTCGAGGAGCTCCTCGCGGTCGGCAACGAGGTCGTCGAGATCGACGGCCGCCCGGTGGCGGACGCGCTCGCCGAGCTCGCCCAGCTCCTCCCCGCCAGCTCCGACGCCGCGCGCCTCGAGCGCGCCGTGGACGCCCTCACCCGGCGCGACTTCGCGTTCCCGGAGAAGAGCGCGGCCGCGCTCACCCTCGCCGTGGGCGGCGCGCGCCGCACCGTGGCGCTGCCGTGGTGGGTCTCCCCCGACGCCGAGCGGCACGTCATGACGCAGGCGTGGCTGCGCCGCACCGGCGTCGCCACGACCGAGCTGCTCAGCTGGCGCTATGACGGCGCGAAGGACGCCTGGGACCGCGACGCGAACGCGCCGCAGGGGCACCTCCGCACCGACACCATCCTCCCGGCCCGCGACGCGGCGGGGCTGCGCGAGTACCAGGACGAGAACGACCACCCGGCGATGCGCCTCGGCGAGGTCGTCCGCCGCCGCGATCGCGCCTTCTGCTATCTGCAGATCCTGACGTTCCAGGTCGAGACGCTCGTCTCGCGCGACGGGCGCCAGCCCTTCACCGCCGTGGTGGAGGGGTTCGTGAAGGAGTGCAAGGAGAAGGGCCTCGATCTCGTGCTGGACCTGCGCCAGAACGACGGCGGGTTCCTCTCGCACACGAGCGCGCTCTTCGCGCTCCTCGGCGAGCGGCAGAAGGCGTACCCCGCCGGCGCGCTCGTGCTGCGCGCGAACACGATCAACCAGCTCGTGTACCAGCAGCGCGCGCCCATCGTGGGCAGCACCTCGGCGCGCGCGCTCGACGACGCGTTCGAGCCGCGCCGCATCGCGGACGCGATCGGCGCGGCGCGCAAGGCGCAGCAGGACTTCACGCCGGCGTTCCTCGAGAGCCCGCTCCGCGCGAGCGACGCCGTCGGCGGCTACGAGGGCCGCGTCGTGGCGCTCGTCGCCCCGACGTGCATGAGCGCGTGCGACCGGTTCGCGGCGCTCCTGCGAAACTCCGGCCGCGCGACGCTCATCGGCGAGCCCACCGAGGGCGCCGGCGGCAGCCAGCAGGAGGCGCGGAACCTCGCGGTGCGCTGGTCCGACCCGGAGGGCCTGCTCTCGGTCTCGATCCCCAACGCCGCGATGGGCGTCCAGCGCGCGCTGCCGCCGAGCGGCGAGCGCCGCCCCGCGCCGCTCAGCGCCGAGGACTTCTTCGGCTCGGTCGCGTTCGAGAACCGGCCGGTGACGCCGGACGTCCGCTACGCGACGCGCGTCGACGACCTCACCGGCCGCAACCGCGGCTGGCTCGAGAAGGTGGACGGCGCGCTGTTCGTCGACGCCGCGCAGCACGCCGGACGGTGAAGCGCTGCGGCTACCGGCTCGTGCCGGTGCTGCTGCCCGATCCGTGCGTGTCCGACGCGCCCGCGCCACCGTCGGCGCTGCTCGACGAGGACGAGCTGTCGCTCGACGAGCTGCCGGAGCCGCTCGAGGTCCCGGAGCTGCCGGAAGCGCCGGAGCTGCTGCCGGTACCGCCGAGCGTCGCGGTGTCCTTGCTGCTGTCCTTCCCGGTCGAGTTCCCCTTGGAGCGCTCGGTGTCGCTGCCGGCGTTCGCCGATCCCGACCCGGTCGGGCTCGGGCTGCCGCCGCCCGTGCCGCTGTAGGTGCTCCCGCCCGCGTTCGCCGCGCCGGGGCTGGTCGTGTTCTGCCCGCCCGCGCCCGCGCCGGCGCCGCCCGCGCCGCCTGCCCCCGCTCCGCCCGCGCCCCCACCGCCTGCCCCGCCGCCCCCTTGCGCGTACGCGCCACCGACGTGGAGCGCCGCGATCGCGCCGGCGAGGATCAACCTGTAGGAAAGCCGCATCGAAGTCTCCCCGTTCGAGGTCCCAGTGGTGAAATTGCGGTCCCGCGAGGACGCGCACAACCCCCGCCGCGCAGCTATGCTCGGGCCATGAGAGACAAGCTCCCGCAGCACCTCGTGCGCTTCCGCAAGGCGCACCCCGGCATCTACGACGCGTTCGAGGAGCTCGGACGGCGCGTGCACGAGGAGGGGTCGCTCTCCGAGCGCGAGCGGCGCCTCGTGAAGATCGGCATCGCGATGGGGGCCGGCACCGAGGGCGGCGTCCACTCCGCGGTCCGCCACGCCGTCGCCGGCGCCTGCACGCGCGAGGACGTCGAGCACGCCATCCGCCTCGGGATCACGACGCTCGGCTGGCCGCGGGCGATGGCGGCGCTCTCCTGGATCGACGACGTCTACGAGGAGCCGTGACGGTCAGCGCGCGGCGTCGAGCGCACGATCCAGGTTGAACGCCGCGCTGATGAGCGCGAGGTGCGTGAACGCCTGCGGGTAGTTCCCCAGCGCGTCACCGGCGCTCCCGGTCTGCTCGGCGTAGAGCCCGAGCGGACCCGCGTACCCGAGCATCCGCTCGAACAGGAGCCGCGCCTGGTCGAGGCGGCGGCGGTCGGAGCGCCCCGCCCGCGTGAGCGCCTCGACGAGCCCGAAGGTGCACATGTTGAACGTGCCCTCGCCTCCGGTGAGGCCGTCGAGCGTCCGCGTCGGATCGTAGCGGTAGACGAGGCCGTCGGAGAGGAGCCCGCCCTCGCGCGGCCCGCGCGCGATGACGTCGAGCATCGACAGCATCTTCGGGTCGGCGGGCGAGAGGAAGAACACGAGCGGCATGATCAGGTTCGACGCGTCGAGCGTGTCGTCGCCGAAGGCCTGCACGAAGGCGCCGCGCTTCGCGCTCCACCCGTCGGTCATGATCGCCATGTAGAGCGCGTCGCGCTCACCGAGCCAGCGCGCGCGATCGGCGGGGAAGGAGCGCTTCTCCGCGAGGCGCAGCCCGCGATCGAGCGCCACCCAGCACATGAGCTTCGAGTAGACGAACTGCCGCCGGCCGCTGCGCGTCTCCCAGATGCCCTCGTCGGCGCGGCGCCAGTTCTCGCAGACCCAGTCGAGGAGGCGCTGGAGGTGCGTCCACAGGTCGAACGAGATCGGCGTGCCGTGCTTGTTGAAGAGGTAGACCGAGTCCATCAGCTCGCCGTAGATGTCGAGCTGGAGCTGGTCGAAGGCGCCGTTCCCGATGCGCACCGGGCGCGAACCGCGGTAGCCGGCGAGGTGGTCGAGCGTCACCTCGGTGAGGTTGGCCCGCCCGTCGATGCCGTAGACGATCTGGAGCGGGTGAACGCCGTCGGCCTCCCTCGCGCGCGCCTCGAGCCACTCCATGAAGCGCGCCGCCTCCTCGGTGAAGCCGATGCGCAGGAGGCCGTAGAGCGTGAACGCCGCGTCGCGGATCCAGGTGTAGCGGTAGTCCCAGTTGCGGACGCCGCCGACCTCCTCGGGGAGGCTGCAGGTCGGCGCGGCCACGATCGCGCCGGTGGGCTCGAAGGTGAGGAGCTTCAGCGCCAGCGCGGAGCGGTTCACGATCTCGCGCCAGCGGCCGCGGTAGGTGCAGCGCGACAGCCAGCGGCGCCAGAACACCACCGTCGCCTCGAAGAGCGCGCTCGACTCCTCCTCCGTCGCGGGCCGGCCGCACCCTTCGCTCGAGCGGCGCAGCACGAAGGTCGCCTTGTCGCCCTCGCGCAGCGTGAAGCGCGCCGCGGCGCCGCGGGGCGTCGCGACGAGCGGGACCGCGGTGGCGAGCGCGAGCGTCAGGCCCGGGCCCTCGAGCATCGCGCCGTCGCGCAGGATCGTGACCCTCGGCGGCGCGCGCGCGTAGTCGAACGCCGGCTCGCAGACGAGTTCGAGCGCGACCTCGCCGCGCACCGCCTTCACGCGCCGCACGAGCTGGTCGTGCCACTCGGGGGCGCCCGCGATCCCCGCCGGCATGAAGTCCTCGATCTCGGCGACGCCGGCCGCGGAGAGGAAACGCGTGACCAGGACGTTCGTGTCGGGCCAGTAGAGCTGGCGCGCCGTGACGTCCCGCTCCGCCGGGCAGATGCAGAACCGCCCGCCCTTCTCGTCGTCGAGCAGCGCCGCGAAGACGCTCGGGGAGTCGAAGTGCGGAAAGCAGAACCAGTCGATCGACCCGCGCTCGCTCACCAGCGCCGCGGTCCGCATGTTGCCGATGACGCCGTAGCGCTCGATCGGCAGGTACCCCACTACTGCTCCTCGTAGTTCCAGGTCAGGCCGCCGTCGACGAAGTAGGTCGCGCCGGTGACGTAGTCCGCGTCGGGCGAGGCGAGGAAGGCCGCCACCGCCGCGACGTCGTCCGGCTCGCCCATGCGCCCGAGCGGGATCTTGCCGAGGAGCGCGTCGCGCTTCGCGTCGTCCTTCATCAGCTCGCGGTTGATCGCGGTGGCGATCGCGCCGGGGGCGATGCCGTTCACCGTGATGCCCGTGCCGCGCAGCTCGACGGCGAGCGTCCGCGTGAGCATCCGCACGCCGCCCTTCGCGGCGCAGTAGGAGGCGAAGTTCGGGAACGGGAGATCCTCGTGCACCGAGCTCACGTTGATGATCTTGCCGGGGCGGCCCGCCGCGCGCAGGTGCCGGACCATCGCCTGCGTCCCGAAGAAGACCGCCTTGAGGTCCACGTCGAGGACGCGGTCGTAGTCCTCCTCGGTCACGTCCCAGAACGGCGCGCGGCGCTCGACGCCGGCGTTGTTGACGAGCACGTCGAGCCGGCCGAGCGCGGCGGCGCCCTCCGCCACGAGCCGGCGCACCTCCCGGACCTCGCCGACGTCCGCCTGGATGACGGGCGCACGCCGACCCATCGCCTCGATCTGCGCGGCGACGCCGCGCGCCGGCTCGGCGCTGCCGTGGTAGTGCACGACGACGTCGGCGCCCTCGCGCGCGAGCCGCAGCGCGATGGCGCGGCCGATGCCGCGGCTGCTCCCCGTGACCAGCGCCGCCTTGCCCTGGAGCCGCATCGCGCGCGTCAGTGGACGAGCTTGAAGCCGATCTTCGGGCCCATCCCGACGACGTAGCCGAGCTGGATGTTCAGGTAGCCGAGCGCCTCGAGCATGCGCGCGTTCCGGAGCGGCCCGGCGTCCACCGCGTCGAAGCCGATGTCGCGCGCGAGCTGCAGGACGGCTCCCTTCGCGCCGGCATCGTCACCCGCCGCGAAGGCGCTCACCTGCCCGCCCTCCGTGCGCCCGGCGTCCATCTGGCCGGCGAAGACGGTGTTGAAGGCCTTCACCACCTTCGCCTTCGGGGCCTTCTTCTGCAGCTCCTCCGCGCCGCTCGTGGTGAACCCGACGGCGAGCTGCATGTCCTTCGTCAGCGCGTTCGTGGCGTCGACGAGCGGCTTGCCGTCGACCGTCGTCCCGAGCTCGCGGACCGCCGCCTCGATGGCGCCGTACGGCACCGCCAGGATGACGATTCCCGCCCAGGCGCCGGCCTCTCGCACCGCCGCCGGGTCGCTGCCCACCGCCCGGACCTCGTGCCCCGCGCGCGAGAGCCCGCGCGCGAGCGCCTTCCCCACGTTCCCGTTCCCGATGATGCCCACCTTGAGTGCCATGCGGAAACGATGCGGCAGGGCGCGCGCGGCTGCACGGCCCTGCCGGTCGATCGGTGGAACGGGCGGTTACGGCGTCACGGGCCCGGGTAGGTGATCCGGGCGATGGTCACCGCGAACTGTCCGTCAAAGTTCGTGACCACGATCGGGTAGGTGCCGGGGTTGTTCGGGGGCGCCGGGAGGACGATCTGGGTCGCGGTCTTCGTGGTGAGCGTGGCGGAGGTCACCTTGTCGCCGATCTGGACCTGCAGCCCCACCTTCGGCCCCGAGGTGTCGGCGGTGAAGTTGGCGCCATCGATCGTGATCGTGTCGCCGGCGTGCACCGCCACGACCGCCGGCGACGTGGCCCCGTTCGCGGAGAACGACGTCACCACCGGCGCGGGCCCGTAGTGGAA
>JBJMQK010000609.1:0-4814 GCA_045802735.1 Anaeromyxobacteraceae bacterium
CGCGTCGGCGGCGGCGTACCCTCGAACCGCACCACGCCGCGGACCTCGCCCGCGCGCGCGTCGGCGAGCGCGAGCACGGCTGTCGCGAGCGCGGCGACGATCCTCGGCATGACCCGTCCCTCCTCGCGCGCCTCGCGCGCGGGGCTGCGGCACCCACTCCGCCGGGGTCGCTGTAAGGGACGAGGCCCCGCCGGGCCCAGCCCAGGCGGGGCGCATGGGCCGCTGCCGCGTTGCCGGATGCCCGCTCGGTCCCTAAATGGACGGGGCCTCGCCGCCGTGACCACTCCGGAGTAAACGCGTGCTCCAACCCACCGCGATCGCGACGACCGTTGCGCACCCTCGCCCTGCGCTCACCGTCGCGCGCGACGTGCTCGCGCTCGCGAAGCCGCGCCTCGCTGGCCTCGTCGTCTGCACAGCCGCGGGCGGCTTGTGGCTCGCGCCGGGGAGGCGCGACGGGGCGTCGGCCCTCGCGCTCCTCGCCGGGACGAGCGCGGTCGTCGGCGCCGCGAACGCCCTCAACAACCTCCTCGAGCGCGACGTGGACGCCCGGATGCGCCGCACCCGGGACCGTCCGCTGCCGGCGGGGCGCCTCGAGCCCTGGGTCGCGGCCGCGGTGGGGCTCGGCGTGCCCTCGGTGGCGCTCCCGGCGCTCGCCTGGTTCACGAACGGTCTCACGGCCACGCTCGCCGCGCTCGCGCTCTTCCTGTACGCGGTCGTCTACACGCCGATGAAGCGGCGGAGCACGCTCGCCCTCTTCGTCGGCGCCGTACCGGGCGCGATCCCGCCGCTCATGGGCTGGACCGCCGTCACCGGGACGCTCGACGCGGGCGGCCTCGCGCTCTTCGCGCTGCTCTTCTTCTGGCAGCTGCCGCACTTCCTCGCGATCTCGATCTACCTGAAGGACGACTACGCCCGCGGCGGGCTGAAGGTCTTCGCCCTGGTGCACGGCGAGCGCGCCGCGAAGATCTGGGCGGTCGCGACGAGCCTCGCGCTCGTCCCGGTGACGCTCGCGCTCGTGCGGCTCGGCCTCGCCGGACCCGCCTTCGGCGCGGCGGGGTCCGCCCTCGCGCTCGGGCTCGCAGGCTACGGGGCCGCCGGTCTGAGGCGCGACGGCGGCGGCAGCCGCTGGGCCCGCAACTTCTTCCTGTGCACGCTCGCCTATCTCACCCTCGTGTTCGCAGCGCTCATCGCGGGGGCGAGGTGACGCAGGCGGCCTCCTCCCCGGCAGCTGCGGGGCGGACGGCCGCCGCGCAGGCCGCGGCTGCAGCGCCGCCGCCACGCCTCGCCGCGCGCGACCTCGCCTTCCGCTACCGCGACCGCGAGGTGCTCTCCGGCGTCTCGTTCGACGTCGCGCCCGGGGAGATCCTGGGGGTGCTCGGGCCCAACGGCGCGGGGAAGAGCACGCTCTTCGCGATCCTCACCGGGCTCCTGCGCCCGTCCGCGGGTGCGCTCCACCTCGACGGCGCGCCGCTCACCGGCGACGGGCGCGCGCTCCGCGCCCGCACCGGCGTCGTGTTCCAGAGCCCGAGCCTCGACGCGAAGCTCACCGCCGAGGAGAACCTCGTGTACGGCGCGCTCCTCTTCGGCCTCTCGCGCCGGGACGCGGGCGCGCGGGCGCAGCGCCTCCTCGCCGCCGCGGGGCTCGCCGACCGCGCGCGCGACGCCGCGGGCAAGCTCTCGGGCGGGCTGCGCCGCCGCCTCGAGCTGGCCCGCGCGCTCGTCCACGGCCCGTCGATCCTGCTCATGGACGAGCCCACGAGCGGGCTCGACGCCGCCGCCTTCGCGCAGACCTGGGACACCGTCGCCGCGCTGCGCCGCGACGAGGGGCTCACGGTGGTGGTCGCGACGCACCGCCCGGACGAGGCGGAGCGCTGCGATCGCCTGGCCGTGCTCTCCGGGGGGCGCGTCGTGGCGTGCGAGACCCCGGAGCGGCTGCGCTCGCGGGTGTCCGGCGACGTCGTCACCGTCGAGGGCGACGACGCTCCGGCGCTCGCCCGCGAGATCGCGGCGCGCTTCGGCGTCCCGGCGCGCGCCGAGGGCGGCGAGGTGCGCATCGAGCGCGACCGCGGCCACGAGCTCGTGCCGCGGCTCGTGGAGGGGTTCCCGCCGGGCCGGTTCCGCGCGGTGGCGCTGCGCCGCCCGACGCTCGCCGACGCCTTCCTCGCGGTGACGGGCCACGGCCTCGCGGAGGAGGAGGCGACCGCGACCCCGACCCCGATTTCGAGCCCGCCGCCCTCCGTTCGCCCTGAGCGTAGCCGCGAAGCGGCGGAGTCGAAGGGCGCCGAACCCTCCGTTCGCCCTGAGCCCTTCGACTCCGGCCGCGCTGCGGCCTCCGCTCAGGACAGGCTCCGCTCCACGGAGTCGAAGGGCCCCCTCACCTACGACCTCGCGACCGCGCTCACCCTCGCCGAGCGCGACCTCGTGCGCTTCTTCCGCCAGCCGTCGCGGCTCGTCGGCGCGCTGGGCCAGCCGGTGCTGTTCTGGCTCGTCATCGGCTCGGGCATGGCGGCGACCTTCCGCCTGCCGGGCGCCGACGTGGGCTATCTCCCGTTCTTCTACCCGGGCGTCGTGATGATGGTCGTGCTGTTCGCCGCCATCTTCACGACGGTGTCGGTCATCGAGGATCGCCACGCGGGGTTCCTGCAGGCGGTGCTCGCCGGTCCCGGGTCGCGCGGCGCGCTCGCCCTGGGGAAGGTGCTCGGCTCGGCGGCGGTCGCGCTCACCCAGGCGGCGCTCTTCCTCGCGCTCGCGCCCGCGGCCGGGTTCGCGCTCGGGTCGGTGAACTGGCCGCTCCTCGTCGCCGCGCTCGCCCTCGCCGCGGTGGGCCTCGGCGGCGTCGCCTTCGCGGTCGCCTGGGCGGTGGACAGCGTGCAGGGGTACCATGCGATCCAGATGAGCTTCCTCACCCCGCTGTGGGTCGTGTCGGGCGCGATGTTCCCGCCCTCGCCGGAGCACCCGGTCCTCGCCGCGGTCATGCGCGCGAACCCCGTCGCCTATGCCGTCTCGGCGGCGCGGCGCGCGCTCGCGGGGCCGCTCGCGCCGGGTGCGCTCCCGGGCAGCGCCGGGCGCGACCTCGCCGTCGTCGCGGCGTTCGCCCTGGCTGGCGTCGCGCTCGCCGTCGTCGCGGCGCGGGGGAAGCGATGAGCGCCGCCACCTGGCTCCCGTCGCTCAACGCGACGCTCAACGCGGCGAGCGCGGTGCTCCTCTTCCTCGGCTGGCGCGCCATCCGCGCCGGCCGCAAGGAGCTTCACCGCGCGTTCATGATCGCGGCCTGCGGCAGCTCGACGCTGTTCCTCGCCGGCTACCTCACCCGCATCGCGCTCACGGGGACGCACCGCTTCCCCGGCGACGGCGCGCTGCGCGTCGCCTACCTGGCCGTGCTGGCATCGCACACGGTGCTCGCCGCGCTCACGCTACCGCTCGTCCTGCGGACGCTGCAGCTGTCGCTGACGTCGCGGTTCACCGAGCACCGGCGCATCGCGCGCTTCACGTTCCCGGTGTGGCTGTACGTCTCGGCGACGGGGGTCGTCGTCTACGTGATGCTCTACCACCTCGCGCCGGCCGCCCGGTAGGATCGCCGCATGCGCTCCTCCCACCGCCTCGCCCTCGCCGCCGCCGCCGCGCTCGCCACCGCCTGCGGCCCCGCCCGCGTCGAGACCGACCCCGCGAGCCTCGAGTTGCACGGGCGCGGCCAGCAGGTCACGGTCCACGCGACGCCCTTCGGGAAGGACGGGCGCCCGATGCCGCAGGAGGCCTGCGCCTGGACCTCGTCCGACGAGAAGGTCGCGAAGGTCGCGGGGCGCCACAACGACGCGACGGTCACCGCCGCAGGGCACGGCCGCGCGACCGTGCGCTGCGCGGTGGGCGGCGTCGCCGCGGAGGTGCCGGTGACGGTGGCGCTCGTGACGCGCGTCGAGGTCACGCCGCGCGAGATCGAGCTGCGCATCCAGGACGAGCCGCTCCCCAGCGGGCTCGCGGTGCACGCCTACGACGGCGACGGCCGCGAGGTGCAGGGCCGGCTCGTGCTCTCGCGCTGCGCCGACGAGAACGTCTGCCGCGGCGACGCGCGCGGCCAGCTCTGGCCGGTCGCCGCGGGCGCGACGAAGGCCGTGTTCCAGGTGGACGACGGCGCGGGCGAGGCGACGGTGCGCGTCGTGGACGCCCGCAGCAAGGCGGCGCGGCCGCGGGCCGTCTCCGGGAACCCGATGGAGCACATCGCGGATGGCATCCCGGGCGCGGACCCGGGGGCGGCGCCGAAGCCCGCCGGGCGCGGGCGCTGACGCAGCCTCCGGACGGTTGCGACACGCGCCGCAGGCGCGAAGCAGGGACAGCGCCACGAAGTGGCGCGTGGGCCCCTGCGAGCCGAGGCGGCGAAGCCGCCGATCCCATGTCGGGAAACGGCGGCAGCTCGCGAAGCGAGCTCGCGCCGAATGCGCCGCCGCCGGGGCCCCTGACGAGCTTGGCTCGGCAGGGGGAGGGCGCAGCCCTCCTTCCAATATGGCTGAACGACAGCGTGATGAGAGAGCACGAAGTGATCTCGAATCACGAACTGTCGTTCAGCGCAGCCCGACGACGATCCGCTGCGCGTCCCCCACGTGCGACGCGCGCGGGCAGAGGCGCACGTAATCCGAGAGCATCTGCTTCGCGAGGTTGGGGTCGTAGGCCCGGCCCTTCCGCTCGGAGCGGCTGCGGCCGAGCCAGAACAGCGCCGGGCAGTTCGTCGGGTCGGCCTTGAGCGCCGCCGTGTAGGCCTTCTCCACCGCCTCGGGCGGGCTGCCGCGCGCGTCCTCGACGTCGGCGATCTCGTCCCACGC
>JBJMQK010000631.1:0-4295 GCA_045802735.1 Anaeromyxobacteraceae bacterium
GACGGTCGCCGTCGAGCGGAAGGGTCTCGCGCAGCTCACCGCGCACCTCGCGGCCGCGCGCCGCTCCTCGTTCCGGCCGCGCTACGACGACGCCATCGAGGCGGCGCTCGGCGAGATCGAGCCGCTCCTCCCGCACAGGGGCGGCCTCAGCCGCCGTGCCCTCGCGCTCATGGTGCTCTCGGGCGACGCGTCACTCGGCGAGCACCTCGCCGGCGGGATGGGCGAAGCCGACCTCGCCGCCGTCGAGGAGGTCCGGCGCCGGCTCGCCGCGCGCTATCCCGAGTCGCTCCGCTTCGTCATCTCGAAGCAGCGCCTCGCCTCGGTGGACAAGCTCCACGACGCCGTGCTCTCGCGCGGCACCGCCTCGGCCGGCAGCAGCTTCGCGCGCCGGCTCGGCGGGTGGTCCACGGACCGCCTCCTCGGGCTCCCCGTCCTCGCGGTCGTGCTCTTCGCCTGCTACGAGTTCGTCGGGGTGCTCGGCGCGAAGACGGCCGTCGACTTCCTCGAGAACACCGTCTTCTACGGCCACCTCGTGCCGTGGACCGACGCCGCGATCCGCTGGGCGGTGCCGTGGAAGGCCCTCCAGGAGTTCCTCGTCGGCCCGGCCGGCGTCCCGTTCCGCGAGCACTCCGGGTTCATCGTCGGGAAGTACGGCGTGTTCTCGATGGGCCTCTCCTACGGCATGGCCATCGTCCTGCCCATCGTCGCCACGTTCTTCGTCGCCTTCAGCGTGCTCGAGGACTCGGGCTACCTGCCGCGCCTCGCGGTGATGGTGAACAAGATCTTCAAGCGCATGGGGCTGAACGGCAAGGCCGTGCTGCCGATGGTGCTCGGCCTCGGCTGCGACACCATGGCCACCATGACGGCCCGGATCATGGAGACGCGCAAGGAGCGCGTCATCGTGACGCTGCTGCTCGCGCTCGGCGTCCCGTGCAGCGCCCAGCTCGCCGTCATCCTGGCGATGATCTCGGGCCTCTCTGCGATGGCGACCGCCTGGTTCGTCGGCTCGGTCATCCTCACGCTGGTGCTCGTCGGCTGGCTCGCGGCGAAGGTGCTCCCCGGCCGCGGCTCGGACTTCATCCTCGAGCTGCCGCCGCTCCGGGTCCCGCAGGCCGGCAACGTCGCCGTGAAGACGCTCGCGCGCATCGAGTGGTACCTGCGCGAGGCGCTGCCGCTCTTCGTGCTCGGCACGCTCATCCTTTACGGCCTCGACCGCATCCACGGCATCGAGCTGCTCGAGCGCGCCTCGGCGCCGCTCATCACCGGCGTCCTGCAGCTCCCGAAGGAGGCCACGATGGCCTTCATCCTCGGGTTCCTGCGCCGCGACTACGCCGCCGCCGGCCTGTTCGCGCACTACGAGCCGTTCATGAAGGCCGGCACGATGACGCACACGATGGAGATCGAGGTCACCGTCGCCCTCGTCACCATCACGCTCTTCATCCCCTGCATCGCGAACTTCTTCATGATCCTGAAGGAGCGCGGCTGGAAGACGGGCGTCGCGATCGCCGCCTTCATCCTCCCGTTCTCGCTCGCGGTCGGCGCCGGCGTGAACGTCCTCATGCGGCGGTTCTACTAGCATGCCCGCGCTCGTCGCCCGCAGGGAGCACTGCCCGCTGTGCGGCACCGCCTTCGACGCGGAGGGGCAGGGCTGCCGCCCGAGCTGCCCGATGGCCCGCGGCTGCAAGGTCGTGTGCTGCCCCTCCTGCAGCTACTCGTTCCCCCAGGAGACCGGCCTCGCCGGCCGCCTCAAGGCTTTCCTCGAGCGCCGCCACGAGCGCCAGGAGAAGGCATGACCACCGCCACCGCGATGCACGCGCACCGCGCCGAGGAGCTGCTCGAGACCGTATTCACCGAGCGTGAGGAGGGCCGCGACGGCGCCGAGGGCGTGGTCGCGCACGCCGCCGCCCACGAGGGCGGCTTCTCCGGCGAGGACCTGAAGGAGCTGCAGCGCACCGGCTTCCTGCGCCTCGACGGGGGGCGGGTGGAGCTCACGCCCACCGGCGAGAAGCGCGCCCGCGACGTGGTGCGCCGCCACCGCCTCACCGAGCGGCTCTTCCGCGACCTGCTCGCGCTCTCCGACGACGCGACCGAGAGTCAGGCCTGCGAGATCGAGCACATCCTCTCGCCGGAGGCGACGGAGTCGGTGTGCACGCTGCTCGGCCACCCGCCGACCTGCCCGCACGGCAAGGCGATCCCGCCCGGCGCCTGCTGCGGCGCGGTCCAGAAGACGGTGCGCCCGCTCGTCACCGGGCTCCCGAGCTTCGAGCTGGGCACGCCGGGACGGATCGTCTTCATCGCGCCCAAGTTCCACGACCGCATGGACCGCCTCGCCGCGCTCGGCGTGATCCCCGGCAGCGAGATCCGGCTCCACCAGCGCTCGCCGTCCTTCGTCATCGAGGTGGGCGAGACGACCATCGCGCTCGATCCCGAGATCGCGCGCGAGATCTTCGTGAAGCGGATCGAGGGCTCCCGATGATCGTCTGCTCCTGCCACGCCGTCTCCGACCGCGCCCTCCGCGACGCCCTCGCCGCCGGCGCGAGCCTCGACGAGGTGATCGCGAACACGCGCGCCGGCACCGATTGCGGCTGCTGCAAGGACGATGTCCACGCGATCGCCGCGGAGCGGCCCCACAGCTCGCCGTGCCGCGCGACGCCGTGCGCCGGCTGTCCCAAAAGGGCAGCGGCGTAGGTTCCGCTCGCGCCGCGCGCGGCGGCAGTGCACCCTCCGTTCCCTCACACCCTTTCGGCTCAGGAGCGCGTGAATGAAGGGCAGCGCGAAGGTCATCGATCTGCTGAACCAGGTGCTCACGAACGAGCTCACCGCCATCAACCAGTACTTCCTGCACGCGCGCATGTGCGAGAGCTGGGGCTACGAGCGGCTGTGGCACAAGATCCGCCACGAGTCGATCGACGAGATGAAGCACGCTGACCAGCTCATCGAGCGCATCCTCTTCCTCGAGGGGCTGCCCAATCTGCAACGCCTCTCGAAGCTCAACATCGGCCAGACCGTGGAGGAGCAGCTCCGCTCCGACCTCGCCGTCGAGCACAACGCCATCCCCGTCCTGAACGACGGCATCGCGCTCTGCCGCGGCGAGGGCGACAACGGCACGGCCGAGCTGCTCGAGGACATCCTCGTGAGCGAGGAGGAGCACGCCGACTGGCTCGAGGCGCAGCTCAACCTCATCGAGCAGGTGGGGCTGCAGAACTACCTCGCCGAGCAGATGAAGCACGACGAGTAGCCGCCGCGGCGCGTCGCGCATGCACGTCCTCGTCGCGGGCTGCGGCTGGCTCGGCGCCGCCGTCGCGCGGGCGCTCGTCGCGCGCGGCGAGCGCGTCACCGGGATCCGGCGCGACCCGGCGCGCGCGGCGGCGCTCGCCGAGCTCGGCGTCACGCCGCTCGCGCTCGACCTCTCCGCGCCCGGCGCCGCGCCGGCGTTGCCTCGCGACGTCGACGCGGTGGTCGCCTGCCAGTCCGCGTCGGGCGACGGGGCGGAGGCGTACCGGCGCGCGTACGTCCACGGCAACGGCGCGCTCCTCGAGCTCGCAGCGGCGGGCCGGGTCCGATCGTTCGTGTATACGGGCTCGACCGGCCTCTTCGGCCAGCGCGACGGCGGCGACGTGGACGAGGACGCGCCGCCCTCGCCGGCCTCGCTCACGGCGGAGGTGCTGGTCGAGGCCGAGGCGCTCGTCGCGGCCGCGGCGGTGGCCGGGATCCCGGCGCGCGTCGTGCGGCTCTCCGGCCTCTACGGGCCGGGGCGGCTCGGCACGATCGACCGCGTGCGCCGCGGCGCCCTCGCGCTCGGCCCGGGCGACGATGCCTGGATGAACTTCTGCCACCAGGGCGACGCGGTGGCGACGGTGCTCGCGGCGCTCGACCGCGGCCGCGCCGGCGCGGTGTACCACGGGAGCGACGCCGCGCCGCCGCGACGCCGCGAGGTGGTGGAGTGGATCGCGGCGCGCCTCGGCGTCGCGCCGCCGCGCGCCGAGGCGGGTGGGCCGCCCGGGCCGAACCGGAGGGTGCTCGCCGAGCGGACGCGGCGCGAGCTGGGGGTCGCGCTCAGGTATCCGAGCTTCCGGGAGGGGTTCGCGGAGCACCTGCCGCCGCGGTGAGCGAGGGCCCTTCGACTCATGGCGGCGGCTCGTCGCGTTGATCCGCAGCGTCGCTTCCGCCGCCATGATCGAGATCCGGCGCCTGGCGGCGCCTCAGTCCGGGGGGAGAAACTCTCCCCCCGAGACCCCCCATCGCAAGGCTCATCTCAACCGAGCAGCGCCATCAGCCCTTCTTCAGCTCGGTGA
>JBJMQK010000677.1:0-3200 GCA_045802735.1 Anaeromyxobacteraceae bacterium
CGCGCTGCTCTCGCTCGCCGACGTTCCGCCCGGCGGCGCGATCGTGACGCACCTCGGCTCGGGCCACGGCAAGTCGGTGTACCGCGTGTCGCTCCACACCCGCGCGCGCGAGACGTTCGACCTCGCCATCAACCTCGTCTCGGCGATGCACCCCGCCGAGCTGCGCGAGGAGATCACCTGGCTGCTCGCCGCCGGTGCGCCGCCGCCGCTCGTCGAGGCGTTCGGCGGGTACTACCCCGAGTACGGCATCTTCACCGAGGAGTACATCCCGGGCGACCACGTGCAGCGGCAGGTCGAGCGGCTCGAGCGCCACGGCGAGGCGAAGCGGCTCAAGGCGCTGTGGCCGTTCCTCGCCTGGTCGTCGCTCTCGGCGCACATCGCGTTCTGGGACCGCACCGGCCGCAGGCTCGCGCTGCGCGAGCCCTTGCCCGAGGCGTTCATCGTGCCGTCGCACGACTACCACGCCGGCACGCGCCTCGTGTCGATCTCGGATCGCTCGCCCTGCGCCACGTTCGACGAGGTGCTCGACCGCTTCCAGACGTACTTCCTGAACCGCGTCGAGGCGTCGCGCCCGGAGCTCCAGGGCGAGGTGACCGAGGCCATCCTCTACTCCGCGGCGGTCGAGGCGCTCGGCATCCACCGCGCCAAGGCGATGCTCGAGGTCTCGGCGCGCGTCGACCGGCGCGGGCCATCGATCGGCAAGTACCTCGACGACCTCCGCGAGCACGGCTACACGCCGATGCGCGTGCACTTCTCGGCGCGCCGCTTCGGGCGCTGGCTCGAGGTGAACCCGGCCGCGACGGTGGAGGCGCGGGGAAAGATGCTCGGGGAGCTGTGGGGCACCTACCGCCTCTCCGAGCAGGAGCAGGCCTGGCCCGACACGCGCATCCGCTTCTTCCGGCAGACCGTGTTCGCGAAGGCGCGCCCGGAGCTCGGGACCGCGCTCGACCGCCTCATGGCGCGCGCCCGGGCGACGCCGCACGGAGGCCTCGACCTCGCCGAGCACGTGGCGGCGAACCGCGCCGCCACGCGCCCGACCGCCGAGGAGGACTACTTCCTCGCCCGCATGACCTACCGCTACCTCGCGCCCGGCGACGAGGCGTCCCTCATCTCGATCCCCGGCGGCGAGCACCAGGTCACCGAGGTGGTGATGGGGCTGCGCGACGAGGAGGGGCACCGCTTCTGGGTGCGCGGCCCGGCGACACCGCGCGAGGTCGCGCGGCTGCTGCAGCTGTTCCACGACGCGAACCTGCAGGTCACCTTCACCGCGGACCACGAGTTCCTGCTCGCGTTCGACGAGAAGGAGACGGTCCTCGGCGGCCTGTTCTACCGCTGGGTGACGCCGGAGCGCGCCCACATGGACAAGCTCGTCGTCGCCCGCAAGCGGCGCGGGTTCGGCGTCGCCGACGGCCTCATGAAGGAGTTCTTCCGCCGCCTCATCGCCGAGGGCGCGAAGGCGGTCGAGACCGGTTACTACCAGCCCGAGTACCTCCGGCGTTACGGCTTCCGCACCGATCCCAGCTCGGGCGGACTCGTGGCCGAGCTGGAGCCCGAGGGAGGAGCCCGCCCGTGAACGCCACGCCCACCCCGCTGCGCACCCCCTGGCGCATCATCGACTCGACGCTGCGCGAGGGCGAGCAGTTCGCCAAGGCCGCGTTCCGCACGCAGGACAAGCTCGAGATCGCCCGCGCCCTCGACTCGTTCGGCGTGGACTACATCGAGCTGACGAGCCCGGCCGCGTCGCCGCAGTCGCAGCGCGACCTCGCGCAGGTCGTGAAGATGGGCCTCGGCGCCCGCGTCATCACGCACTGCCGCTGCGTCGTCGACGACGTGAAGGCCGCGATCGACACCGGCGTGCGCGGCATCGGCCTGCTCTTCGGGACGAGCCGCATCCTGCGCGAGTCGTCGCACGGGAAGAGCATCCAGCAGATCATCGACGCGATGGGGCCGCCCATCGAGCTCGCGCTCAAGGCCGGGCTCGAGACGCGCTTCTCCGCCGAGGACACGTTCCGGACGGAGGAGTCGGACCTCATCGCCGTCTACAAGGCGGCCGAGGCGCTGGGCGTCCAGCGCGTGGGGCTCGCCGACACCGTCGGGATCGCGACGCCGCGGCAGGTCTTCGCGGCGGTGCGCGAGGTGCGACGCACGGTGAAGTGCGACATCGGCTTCCACGGCCACAACGACACCGGCTGCTGCATCGCGAACGCCCACGAGGCGGTGAGCGCCGGCGCGACACACGTCGACGTGGCGGTGCTGGGTATCGGCGAGCGCATCGGCATCACGCCGCTCGGAGGGTTCGTCGCGCGCATGTACTCGCTCGACCCGCACGGCGTCGCGAAGCGCTACCGGCTGGGGCAGCTCCGCGAGCTCGAGCGCATCGTCGCGCGCGTGGTCGGCGTCGAGGTGCCGTTCAACAATTACCTCACGGGCGAGACCGCCTACTCGCACAAGGCCGGCCTTCACCTCAAGGCGATGACCGTGAACCCGGGCTCGTACGAGATCATCCCACCGGAGGCCTTCGGGCTCACGCGCCGCCTCATCGTGGGGAGCCGCCTCACCGGCAAGCACGCGATCGGCTACCGCGCGCGCGAGATCGGGATCACGTTCGGCGAGAGCGAGCTCAAGGCCATCACCCAGCGCATCAAGGAGATGGCCGACCAGGGCAGCCTGTCGGAGGAGCTCATCGACAAGGTGCTGCGCGAGTGGGTGACGGCCTGAGGGCGGTGCTCGATTGCACTGACGCTCGAGTCTCTCCCCACGGAGTGAGGCGCCGCAGGCGCCGGATCTTGTTCATGGCGGCGGAGGAGACGTTGCGAGATCAACGCACTGGGCGCCGCCATGAAGGTCAGGCGGCCCGCTCCGCGATCTTCAGGAGCTGCTTGCCGCGGTTCTCGCCCTTGAAGAGCCGTGCCAGCGCCGCGGGCGCGTTCTCGAGCCCGTGCTGCACGTCGACGCGGTCCTTGAGCTTGCCCTCGCGCATCCAGCCGGCCAGCTCCGCCGCCGCGGCGCCAGCCTTCGCCATGTGGTCGAGGACGAGGAAGCCCTCCATGCGCGCGCGGCGGATGATGAGGTTCAGGTAGTTCTTCGGCCCCGGCGCCTGCCGCGTGTCGTTGTAGCGGGCGATCGCGCCGCAGATGACGATGCGGCCGCGCAGCGCGAGGCGGGCGAGCGCCGCGTCGAGGATGTCGCCGCCGACGTTG
>JBJMQK010000048.1:0-10361 GCA_045802735.1 Anaeromyxobacteraceae bacterium
GCTCGCGGAGTTCCTCTTCGACGACGAGCAGTCGATGATCCGCCTCGACATGAGCGAGTACATGGAGAAGCACTCCGTCGCTCGGCTCATCGGGGCGCCTCCGGGATACGTCGGGTACGACGAGGGCGGGCAGCTCACGGAGGCGGTGCGGCGCAGGCCCTACAGCGTCGTCCTCTTCGACGAGATCGAGAAGGCGCACCGGGACGTGTTCAACGTCCTGTTGCAAATTCTCGACGAGGGTCGGCTGACCGACGGCCAGGGACGCACGGTCGACTTCCGCAACAGCGTGATCATCCTCACCTCCAACCTCGGCTCGCAGCACGTCGCGGGCGGCAATCATGACGACGAGAAGCGCCGCGTGAACGACGTGATCCGCGCGGAGCTGCGGCCCGAGCTCTTGAACCGCATCGACGACATCGTCGTGTTCCACAGCCTCGGGCGCGAAGAGCTGACGAGGATCGTGGACATCCAGCTCGCCCGGCTCTCGAAGCTCCTCGCCGACAAGCAGCTCAAGCTCGAGCTGTCCGACCGCGCGAAGGAGGCCATCGGACGCGCTGGATACGATCCGGTCTACGGAGCGCGGCCCTTGAAGCGCGCGGTGCAGCGCCTGGTGCTCGACCCGCTCGCGATCAAGGTGCTGCAGGGCGACTTCTCGCCGGGCGACACGGTCCGCGTGGACGCGGGCGCGTCGAGCGACGTGCTCACGTTCGCGAAGGTGCGCGGGTCGCAGAAGCCGGGCGCCCCGGCGCAGCCGATCCTGCACTGAGCGGTTTTCAGGTCGCGGGTCGGCGCGCAAGTGGACGAGGTGCGGCCCTGCCGAATCAGCAGTGACCTTGCCTTGGACTGCGGAATCGGCATAGTGCAGGGCATGCGGCGCGTTCGTGCCTGGGGCAAGGGTCGGAAATGCGTCGTCGTTTCTCCCCGCGCCGCCCGGATCGAGCCCGTCGTCGACGCCCTCGTCTCGGCGGGTTTCGAGGTGGAGCGCGCCTCGACGGAGGCCTCGGCGCTCGCGGCGCTGGAGCGTGGACCCATCGCCGCGGCCTTCCTCGCCCAGACCATGGGCGCGCTTGCCCTCGGGACCATCGTAGCCCACGCCGCCAACATCCGTCCCCAGGTCCCTGTCGTCGTGCTCGGCTCGACCTCCGCCGTGCAGGACGTCGTGGACGCGATGCAGAACGGAGCCGCCGACTACGTCGCGCTTCCCGCCGACCCGGACCTGCTCCTCTCGCGGCTTCGCGCCCTCCTCGACCGTGCCACGGCGGCCGCGAGCGCCGCGCCTTCGCTGCAGCCCGGGTTCATGGGGATCGTGGGCAACTCGGCTGCCATCCGGCGCGTCCTCGACAGCGTGGAGAAGATCTCGCGCTACAAGGCGAACGTCCTCGTCCTCGGCGAATCCGGGACGGGGAAGGAGATCGTCGCCCGCGCGCTGCACGCCCGCGGTCCGCGGCGGCAGCACCTCTTCGTGCCGCTCAACTGCGCCACGCTCGGGAGAGAGATCCTCGAGAACGAGCTTTTCGGGCACGAGAAGGGCGCTTTCACCGGCGCCGGCGAGCGCAAGAAGGGCCTCTTCGAGCTTGCCGACGGCGGGACGCTGTTCCTCGACGAAATCGTGGAGATGGACCCGGGCACGCAGGCGAAGCTCCTCCGGGTGCTCGAGCGGAGCGAGTTCCGCCGCGTGGGCGGTACCGTCAAGGTGAAGGTCGACCTGACGGTGATCGCCGCCACCAATCGCAAGATCGACGAGGCAATCCACGTCGGAAAGCTGCGCGAGGACCTCTACTACCGGCTGAAGGTGGTGACGATCGCGCTGCCGCCGCTGCGCGAGCGCAAGGAGGACATCCCCGCGCTCATCGAGGCGTTCATCGCCGACTTCAACCGCCGCCACGGCGGCAAGATCCACGGCATCTCCCCGAGCGCCCTCAAGCTGATCATGGAGTATCCCTGGCCCGGAAACGTGCGCGAGCTGAAGAATGCCATCGAGAGCGCCGCCATCCTGGCCGGGAGGGAAACCATCGGCTCCGAAGCGTTCGCGGACCTGGTGGCGGTGCGCGAGCCCGAAAAGCCGCGCGCCGCGTCCCCCGCCGATGCGGTGGTCCTTCGGGTCGGTACCACGCTCGCGGAGGCGGAGCGGGAGCTCATCCTTGCCACGATGCGGCGCCACCCCACGCGAGCGGAGGCGGCGCGCGCCCTCGGCCTCGGCCTGCGCACGCTCTACACCAAGCTCGCGGGCTATGGTGCCGAAACGGCACGCAGGGTGCCCGAACTGCCGCTCCGGCGCCCCGCTTGAGACGAGCCCTTCCTCGTGAGGGGCTCGTTGGCTCGCTTCGTGCTGTGGCGCATTGCCCATGGCGAAGGGAACGCCGCGCCGCGCGCCCGCCCTGCTGGTGCTCGGACCATCCGAAGGCTTCGACGAGGTCCGGCGCGAGCTCGGGTCGTTCGAGCTCGTCGCGGCCTCGTCCGCGACCGCCGCCGCCGCCGTGCTGCGCATCACGCCTGTCGAGGCGGCGATCGTCTCCGCCGAGGTGACCACCGCCGCCATCGACGAGCTGCTCTCTGCCATCGAGCGGACCCGGCCCGGCATCCCGGTGCTGGCGGTGCGCCGGCGAAACGCCGAAGAGCCTCCCGCGTGGCGCACCCGGGGAGTCGGCATCTTGCGGGAGCCCCTCCTGCCCGACGCGCTGGCCCGATCGGTCAGCGCGGTCCTCGGTCTGCCGCAGACGTGACCGCCCGGAAAGCGCGATGCAGCTAACGGTGAAGGAAGCGGCGAAGTTCCTCGACGTGCCCGAGCGGCAGATCTTCGCCTGGATCGACGGCGGCGAGATCCCCTTCTCCCGCGGGCAAGGAGGGATCCGCTTCAACGAGGCGGAGTTGCTCGAGTGGGCCACGGGGCGGCGGCTACGCGCCTCGCACGAGCTGGTGTCGGCGAGCGCCCAGGAGGGTCCGAGCCTCGCCGATGCGCTCGCGCTCGGCGGCATCCACCATGGCCTCTCCGCACCCGATCGCGACGCCGCCATCCGCGCCGTGGTCGAGCGGATGCCCCTCGGAGCCGAGGCGGACCGCGAGACCCTCATCGAGATCATGCTCGCGCGCGAGGCGGCGGGGTCGACCGCGGTGGGCGACGGAATCGCCATTCCCCACGTCCGCGCGCCGGTGGTGCAGAGCGGCGCGCGGCCCGCGATCGCGCTGTGCACGCTGGCCCGCCCGATCGATTTCGGCGCGCGCGACCAGAAGCCGGTCCACACCCTCTTCCTCCTCTTGACGCCGAGCGTGGGCGCGCACTTGCAGATGCTCGCGCGCCTCGCCGCCGCGCTGCACGACGAGGGCTTCAAGGCGGCCGTCCTGCGCCGCGCACCCGAGGAGGACATCCTCGCCGAAGCGCGCCGCCTCGATGCCGCGGCGAAGGCGGGCCGCTGAACGATGGCGCTCCTCCTCTCCTCGCTGGCCGTGCTGGCGGCGACCGCCGTCCTCGCGGGGGCCTTCTCCCGATCGCCGCGCTGGGCGACCGGCATCGCCGCCGCCGGCGTGGTCGTCGCCGCCCTGCTCGGGCTCGGGCCCGCCATCGCGGCGCTCTCGGGTCCCGAGACGGTCATCCGCGTCGCCTGGACCGCGCCCTATGGCGACCTGGTGCTCGGCCTCGATCGGTTGAGCGCCTTCTTCCTCATTCCGCTCCTCGTCCTCGCCGCCGCGACGGCGGTCTACGGGCGGGCCTATCTGCTCGGAGGCAAGCGGCGCCCGCTGGGCCCGCCAGCGCTCTTCTTCAACCTCGTCGTCGCGAGCCTCTTGCTGGTGCTGCTCGCGCGAGACGCGATCCTCTTCCTGGTCGCGTGGGAGGCATCGGGAGTCACCTCCTTCCTCGTCATCGGGTTCCAGCACGACGAGCCGGAGGTGCGGCGCGCGAGCTGGGTCTATCTCGCCGCCATGCAGATCGGCGCCGCGTTCGTGATCGCGTTCCTCCTCCTGCTCATGCGGCAGGCGGGCGGTACCGATTTCGCCGCGTTCCTGCGCATGCAGCCGCCCGCCCCGTGGTTCGCCGCGGCGCTCGCCGCGCTCGGGATTGCCGGCTGCGGAGTGAAGGCGGGAATCGTGCCGATGCACGTCTGGCTGCCCGAAGCGCACGCCGCCGCGCCTTCGCACATGTCGGCGCTCCTCTCCGGCGGGTCGATCAACATCGGGCTGTACGGGCTCTTGCGCGCGCTCAGCTTCCTGCCACCCGCGCGCTGGTGGGGTCCGGCGTTCCTGGTGATCGGATTCGCCGGCGCGGCCTTCGGGATCTCGCAAGCGCTCCTGCAGCGCGACCTGAAGCGCGCGCTGGCCTACTCGAGCGTCGAGAACATGGGCCTCATCCTCGTCGGGATCGGCATCGCCTTCTGGGGAACGGCGATGGGTTCTCCGCTCGTCGCGGCGCTCGGCGCGCTGGCCGCGGGATTCCACCTCTGGAGCCATGCCTTGATGAAGGGGCTGCTCTTCCTCTGCGCTGGCAGCGTGCTCCACGGCACGGGGACCCGCGACCTGGAAGCGCTGGGCGGGCTCGCCCGGAGGATGCCCTGGACGAGCGCGCTGCTGCTCTTCGGGGCAGTCGCCATCGCCGCGCTTCCGCCGCTCAACGGTTTCGTCGCCGAGTGGCTGCTCATCCGCGGGCTGTTCACGGGCGCGCTCGCCCGAGGCGGAGCGCCTTCCGTCGCGGCGATGCTCGCCGTCGGCGGTCTCGCGCTCGTCGGATCCCTGGCCGCGCTCTGCTTCGTCCGGCTGGCCGGAATCGCCCTCCTCGGGAACCCGCGCAGCGACGCGGCCGCCCGCGCGCACGAGTCGCCCAAGGGTCTGCTCGTTCCGATGCTCCTTCTCGCCGCCGGCTGCGGCCTTCTCTCGGTCCGTCCAGGCATTGCGATCGCGCCGGCGAGGGCGTTCGCGGGACATCTCTTCGGCGAGGAAGCGGGCGCGCAGGTACAGGCGCTCGCGCCGTCGCTCGCGATCCTCGGCCTGGTATCGGCGGGCATCGCGGCCGTCCTGGCGATCGTCGCGGTGGCGCTCACCTTGCGCGTCCGCGGCTCCCCGTCGCGACCCACCTGGGATTGCGGATACGCGGCCCCGACCGCGCGCATGCAGTACACGGCGAGCTCTTTCGCGCAGATCGCCACCGGGGAGCTGCTGCCCGGGGCGCTCACGCCGCGCACGATCGACGAGCGGCCTCGCGGGTTGTTCCCGCGCGGCGGCGCATTCCGCACCGAAGTGGCCGATCCGCTGACGCGCAGCTGGTACGAACCGTTCTTCACCCGCTGGGCGGATCGGTTCACCGGCCTGCGCTGGCTGCAGCAAGGCGTGCTGCACGCGTACCTCCTCTACATCCTCGCCGTCGTGGTCGCCGCCCTCGGCTGGGCGTCCTTGCGCGGTTGGGCCCTCCGATGAACGAGGCGCTCGCCATTTCCGCCTGCGCGCTGGCCGCGCTGAGCGGCATGCCGGGGCTCTTCTTTCGCCGCGAGGGCCGCGCCGGGGAGCGGCTCTTCGCGGCGCTGATGGCCGCGGCCGGCGCCGTGGGCGTGGCCGCCGCCGCGCGCGCGATCTCCTCTCCTTCGCGCCAGGGAATCGCGGTGCCCTGGGCGGTCCCGGGTGGCTCGCTCGAGGTGCACGTCGACGGGCTCTCGGCGATGTTCCTCGCGCAGATCTTCTTCGTCTCCGCGCTCGGCGCGGTCTACGGCCTCGGCTACTGGCGGCAGGCGGACCATCCCCGGAACGGACGCAAGCTGCGCCTCTTCTACGGCGTCTTGACCGGAGCCATGGGAGTCGTCGTGGTCGCCCGCAACGGAGTGCTCTTCCTCGCGGCATGGGAGGTGATGGCGCTGTGCGCGTTCCTCACCCTCACCACCGAGGACGAGAAGGCGCAGGTACGCGAGGTCGGATATCTGTACCTGTGCGCCACCCGGATCGGCACGCTCTGCCTGTTCGCGATGTTCGCGCTGCTCTTCGGCGTCACCGGCCAGTTCGCATTCGATACCCGCGGTATCGACGCGGCGCTCCCCACCAGCACCGCCATCTTCCTCCTCGGCTTGATCGGGTTTGGAATCAAGGCCGGGCTCATGCCATTGCACGTGTGGCTCCCCGGTGCCCATGCCGCGGCGCCCACGCACGTCTCCGCGCTCATGTCGGGCGTGCTCATCAAGACGGGCATCTACGGGCTCGCTCGCACAGCGGCGGGTTTCGCGCACCCGCCGCTGTGGTGGGGCGGGGTGCTCCTTGCGCTCGGGACCGTGTCGGCAGTGCTGGGCGTCGCGTTCGCGATCGGCCAGCACGACGTGAAGAGGCTGCTCGCGTACCACAGCGTCGAGAACATCGGCATCATCTGCATGGGGCTCGGGCTCGCGCTGCTCGGCCGCGCGGTCGGACATCCCGAGCTGGTCGTGCTGGGGCTTGCCGCGGCGCTCTTGCACGTCTGGAACCACGGGCTCTTCAAGGCGCTGCTCTTCCTCGGCGCCGGCTCGGTCATCCATGCGACCGGCACCCGCGAGCTCGATCGACTGGGAGGTCTGCTCCGGCGGATGCCGGCCACCGCCCTGCTCTTCCTCGTCGGCGCGGTCGCCATCTGCGGCCTTCCGCCCCTCAACGGGTTCGTCAGCGAGCTGTTCCTCTATCTGGGCCTCTTCGGCGCCGCCGCCGCGCGCGACGGGCGGTGGTGGATCGCGACTTCCTTCGCGGCGCCCGCCCTGGCCATGGTCGGAGCGCTGGCCGTGGCCTGCTTCGTCAAGGTGTTCGGCGCCGTGTTCCTGGGAGTGGCGCGATCCGAGGACGCGCTCCTTGCCCACGAGCCGCCGCGCACCATGCTCGCGCCGATGGTCGCTCTCGCCGCCTGCTGCCTCGGAATCGGGCTCGCGCCCGCCCTGGTCGCGCCGGCGCTCGACTCGGCGGCTGCGGCCTGGGACGTCCATTCGCCGATTTCGGCCGCCGCGCCGCTCGGGCAGATCACGCTCGCCGGCGCGCTACTCGTCGTCGCGCTGGCGATCGCCGGCGCTGCCCTCGCGTTCCGCGTGCGGCGGGCGAGCGCCGCGCCCACCTGGGACTGCGGCTACGCCGCGCCGGCGGCGAGCATGCAGTACACCTCGTCGTCGTTCGCCCAGATGCTGGTCGGGCTCTTCTCCTTCGCCCTGCGGCCGCGCGAGCGCGCGCCAAAGCTGACGGGGACGTTCCCCGCCGCCGCCGCGTACCACGGCGAATTGCCGGACCTGGTCCTCGATCGCGCGGTGCTGCCGTCGCTGCGCGCCGCCGCCCGCGCCCTGGAAACGCTACGACTCGTGCAGAGCGGCAGCGTCCATTCGTATCTCGGTTACATCCTCCTCACGCTCGTCCTTCTCCTGGTGTGGAGATGAACGTGCAAACCCTCGTCCTCGATCTCGCGCACCTCGCCGCGTTCCTGCTCTTGCCGCCGTTGCTCCTCGGCGTGATCAACAAGACCAAGGCGGCGTTCGCGGGGCGCAAAGGACCGCCCGTCCTGCAGTCCTATTACGACCTCGCGAAGCTGTGGCGCAAAGGCTCGGTGTTCAGCGTCACCACCACCTGGGTGTTCAAGGCCGGCCCGGTCGTCGCCGTCGCCACCGCGCTCTTCGCCGCGCTGCTGGTGCCCGTCGCCGGTCACGCGCCGCTCTCCTTCGAGGGCGACGCCATCCTCTTCGCGTATCTCTTCGCGCTGGGACGCTTCTTCACCATCGCCGCCGCGCTGGACACCGGGTCCGCCTTCGAAGGGATGGGCGGCGCCCGCGAGGCGACGTTCTCGAGCCTCGCCGAGCCCGCGCTGTTCTTCGGCCTGCTCGTGCTCGGGCGCCTCTCGCGATCGCTCTCGCTCGCCGCCATGCTCGCCGGGAACTGGCCACCCCGCGCCACCGCCGCGCTGCTCCTCGTCGTCGCTGCCGTCTTCATCGTGCTGCTCGCCGAGAACAGCCGCATTCCGTTCGACGATCCGAACACCCACCTCGAATTGACCATGATCCACGAGGTGATGGTGCTCGATCACGGCGGCCCCGCCCTGGGCGTGGTCCTGTACGGCGCCTCGGTCAAGCTGTTCGTCCTCGCCGCGGTGGTGGTCGGGATCGCGCTTCCCCACCCCGCGAGCCCGGCGATCGCGTGGGCCATCTTCCTCGGCGGAATCCTCGCCGTGTCCGTCGCCATCGGCGTGGTCGAGTCGGCGATGGCCCGGCTCCGCCTCGTCCACGTCCCGAGCCTGCTCGTGGCCGCGTGCCTGCTCTCCGCGTTCGGGATCGTCCTCCTCGCCAGGTGACCATGACCAAGTTCGCCGACCCCCTCCTCGTCGTCCTCTTGCTGGTGAACTTCTTCCTCTTGGGAACGAGCAGGCTCCGGGCGCTCATCACCGGCTCGGCCGTGCAAGGCGTGCTGCTCGGCCTGCTCGTCATGTCGGTGCACGGCGAGGTCACGCTGCAGGCCGCCCTCATCGCGCTCGGCACCATCGCGCTGAAGAGCGTGGCGATCCCCTCGATGCTCTCCCGTGCCATGCGCGACGGCAACATCCACCGCGAGGTCGAGCCGGTGGTCGGCTTCGTTCCTTCGCTCCTGTTGGGCGGCCTCGGAACGGGTCTGTCCCTGGTGTTCGCCCGCACCCTGCCGCTCGCGCCGGAGCACGTCGCGTCGCTGCTCGTGCCGGCGGCGCTGGCGACCGCGTTCACCGGCTTCCTCCTGCTCGCCACCCGGCGCAAGGCGATCACCCAGGTGGTGGGCTATCTGGCCCTGGAGAACGGCGTCTTCGTGATGGGTCTCACGCTCGTCGAGGCGATGCCGCTCTTCGTCGAGATCGGCGTCCTCCTCGACCTGGTGGTCGCCATCTTCGTGATGGGAATCATCATCGAGCACATCAGCCGCGAGTTCTCGTCGATCGATACGACGCGGCTCAGCTCGCTCAAGGAGTGACATGGCGCTCGCCCTCGTCCTCTTGCCGCTCGCCTTCGCCGCCGCCTCGGCCGCGCTGCCCTCGAACCGGTGGCGCCCCTGGCTCTTGCCGGTCTGCGGCGCCGGGCACTTCGCGCTGACGATCGCGGCGCTCTCGCGCGCCGAGGTGGGAGCGTTCGGAGGATGGCTGAAGCTCGACGATCTCGGCCGCCTCGTGCTGGCGGTGATCAGCGTGTTGTTCTTCGCCTGCTCGCTGTACGCGCCGGGCTACCTCGCGTTGCGTCCGGACCGCTCGAACCGCGTCTTCGTTCCTTGCCTGTTCGTCTTCCTCGCCATGACCACGCTGATGGTCGAATCGCAGCACCTCGGGCTGATGTGGGTCGCGATCGAGGCGACCACGCTCGCTTCCGCCCCGCTCCTGCACTTCAACCACAACGCCCGCTCCATCGAGGCCACCTGGAAGTACCTGCTGATCGGATCCGTCGGCATCGCGCTGGCCTTGTTCGGCACTTTCTTCCTCGCCTACGCGGCGCTGCAGGCCGGCCTGGGAAGCTCGCTCTTCTTCTCCGAGCTGGTGCGCGAGGCGCCGCGGCTCTCGCGGCCCTGGCTGCACTCCGCGTTCGTGCTCCTCTTCGTCGGCTACGGCACCAAGATGGGCCTCGCCCCGATGCACACCTGGAAGCCCGACGCGTACGGCGAGGCGCCCGGCATCGTCGGGACGCTGCTCGCCGGCGCGCTCACCAGCTGCGCCTTCCTCGCCCTCTTGCGCTTCTTCCAGATCGTCGCCGCCGGAGGCGAGGTGGCGTTCGCGCGGCAGCTGATGATCGGCATCGGTCTGCTCTCGATGGCGGTGGCGGCCGTCTTCATGGCGCGCCAGCGCGACTACAAGCGGATGCTCGCCTATTCCAGCGTGGAGCACATGGGCATCCTCGTCCTCGGGATCGGCATCGGCGGGGCCGGCGTGTTCGGGGCGATGCTCCACCTCGTCAACAACGCGGTCACCAAGGGCGTCCTCTTCCTCTCCGCGGGGAACATCCACCGCGCCTACGGCAGCAAGTCGGTCGACGACGTGCGCGGCGCGCTCCGGCGGCTGCCGTTCTCGGGGGCGCTGTTCCTCGCCGGCTTCTTCGCCGTCACCGGCTCGCCGCCGTTCGCGCCCTTCCTGAGCGAGTTCACCATCGTCCGCGCGGCGATGACCTCGGGCCACGTCGTCGTGGGTGCCCTCTTCCTCGTCCTGCTCGCAGTCGTCTTCCTGGGGATGGGAGGGGCGGTCCTCGCCGTGGTGCAAGGCGACCCGCCGCCCGACGCGCCGGTCGAGTTCCACGATCGATTCGGGACCGTTGCGCCGATCGCGGTGCTGATGGCGATCGTGGTGCTCCTCGGCGTGTACCTGCCTGCCCCCGTGTACACGCTGGTGACGAACGCCGCGGCGTTCGTGGACGGGAAGCCATGAGCCTGTTGACGCTGTTCAACGGGGT
>JBJMQK010000070.1:0-9013 GCA_045802735.1 Anaeromyxobacteraceae bacterium
ATCCACGGCGCGGGGTTCATCGGCAGCCTGATCGGCGCGATCGTACTCGTGTTCATCGTCAGCGCTGCGACCGGCGGTCGCCACCGGGCCACGGTCTGACGACGAGCGCCGGGACGTTCACGCGAGCATGAGGAGCCCCGCGCCGGATCGCCTCCGGCGCGGGGGTTTTTGTCATGGAACAGCGGACACTCGGCCGTGAGGGCCTCACGGTCTCGGCCGTGGGCCTCGGCTGCATGGGGATGAGCGAGTTCTACGGGCCGTCGGACGAGGCGGAGTCCGTCGCGACGCTGCACCGTGCGCTCGAGCTCGGCGTCACCCTGCTCGACACGGCGGACATGTACGGGCCGTTCAAGAACGAGGAGCTCGTGGGGCGCGCGCTCCGCGGGCGGCGCGAGCGCGCCGTGCTCGCGACGAAGTTCGGGAACGAGCGCCAGCCGGACGGGACGTGGATCGGCATCAACGGGCGCCCCGAGTACGTGAAGAAGGCCTGCGACGGCTCACTGCGCCGACTCGGCGTCGACCACATCGACCTCTACTACCAGCACCGGGTGGACCCGACGGTGCCGATCGAGGACACCGTCGGCGCGATGGCGGACCTCGTCCGGGCCGGCAAGGTCCGGTACCTCGGCCTGTCCGAGGCGGGACCCGCGACGATCCGCCGCGCGCACGCCGTGCACCCCATCTCCGCGCTCCAGACCGAGTACTCGCTCTGGAGCCGCGACGTCGAGGACGAGATCCTGCCCGCCGTCCGCGAGCTCGGCATCGGGTTCGTGGCCTACAGCCCGCTCGGCCGCGGGTTCCTGACCGGGCGGTTCAAGAAGCCGGAGGACCTGCCCGAGGGCGACTTCCGCCGGAGCAACCCCCGCTTCCAGGGCGAGAACTTCGACCGGAACCTGCGCCTCGTCGATCGGGTGAAGGAGCTCGCGGCCGCGAAGAAGGTGACGCCGTCCCAGCTCGCGCTGGCGTGGGTGCTCGCGCAGGGGAAGGACGTCGTGCCGATCCCCGGCACGAAGCGCCGGAAGTACCTCGAGGAGAACGCGGCGGCGGCGACCGTGACGCTCGGCGCGGACGAGCTGCGCCGCATCGAGGAGGTCGCGCCGAAGGGCGCGTTCGCCGGGGATCGCTACACCGCCGACGGGATGAAGCGGCTCAACCTCTAGCGCGGACGCGTCGCGACGAGGTCGCGAGCCTCGATGACGTGGACGCGGGGGCCCGCTCCCTTCGCGGCGGCGATCATCGCGTCGGCGACGGCGCTGACGGGCGTCGGACGGTACTTGCCGAGGAGTGGTCCGAGCGCGCGTGCGAGCGCGAGGCTCGCGCTCTCCGCCAGGCGTCGCTCGGCGCGCGGGCCGTCGAGGAGCGACGGGCGGAGCGCGACGGCGCGCTCGAACCCGAGCCGCGCCACCGACGCCTCCACCTCGCCCTTCACCGCGTTGTAGAAGAACGGCGAGCTCGCGTCGGCGCCGAGCGCCGTCACGTGGACGAACGCGCGCGCCCCGGCTTCTCGCGCGGCGCGCGCGAACGCGACGACGGCGTCGTGGTCCACCGCCCGGAATGCGGGGCGTGAGCCCGCCTTCTTGATCGTGGTGCCGAGGGCGGACAACGCGACGTCGGCGCGCCCGAGGCCGGCGAACGCGGCGGGGTCCGCGAAGTCGACCACCGCCTCGACGAGCTTCGGGTGCGCGAGGCGGAGAAGCCTGCGCCCCACCGCCACGACCTTCGTGAAGGACGGGTCCTCGAGGAGGCGGCGGAGGAGCTCTCCGCCGACGAGGCCGCTCCCGCCCGCGACCCAGGCCGTGGTCATGGCGGACCTTTGATGAGGCCGGTGCTGCCGGAACCGGTCGGGGCGCAGGAGGTCGGGGCGGGCTCACAGGCGTCCGCGATGGGTGTGCAGTACTCGGAGCCGGCGCCCGGGCCGCTCCCGTCGGCATCGACGTTCCCCGCGAAGTCGCGGGACGAGTCGGGCGGGTCGCTCGTCCACGCGTTGAAGGTCGCGGCCACGGGAGCCCCCGTCGACCGGATTCCGAGGCCGATCCTCGGGGCGCCACCGGCGGTGGCCGGCGGGTTCGTCGAGCACACGAACCGGTTCGGCGACTGGCACCCGCCGCCACCCAGCGTCAGCGTGTCCGAGCTCGAGGATGCGACGAGGATCTGGTCGAACTGGTTGCCGGTCACGGTGTTCGCCGTGAAGCGCACGGCGGGCAAGCTGCCGAGGAAGACGAGGCCGCCACCGAGCTGCTTCGCGAGCGTCCGCGTCGTCGACGCGCAGTTCCCGGTGATGCTGCTCCCGGTGATCGAGAGGTCGCTCCCGCTCGCCTGATTGAGGAGGACTCCACCGTCGCTCGCGCCCGTCACCGTCACGTTCGTGAGGGAGGCATGAACGACGCTCCCCGAGGGCGTCGGCTGGACGAGCACGCCGTTGACGCCGCCCGCGATCGTGACCGAATCGATGGTGAGGGACGGTCCACCCGCGAGCGGAGACGAGCGCAGGACCTTCAACCCCGCGGCGGCGTTCGCCGCGAGCGTCGAGAGCGTGATCGAGAAAGGCCGGCCGGCGCCCTGCGGATCGTTGTTCACGATCTCGATCCCCGCGCCCGTGGGTGGGTTTGCGGCGGCGTTGCCGTTGTCGTGGATGTGAGCCGCCGTCACCGCGAGCTGGCACGCCGCACCGTCGACACCTGCGAGGATCCCGTCGCCGCCGTTGGCCGCGAACTCGACCGCCGCGTCGCTGCTGCCGATCACGGCCGCCTCACCTCCGCGGAGCGCGAGGCCGTGCTCCTTGTTCGAGCGGAAGGTGCTCGGACCGTCCACCGTCACCCGCCCGCCGAGGACGCTCAGGCCCGACTTGCCGTTCGCTGTGAACGTCGATCCGTGGAAAGCCACCTCGCCCGCCGTGCCCTGGACGATCACGCCGTCGTTGACCGCCCCGTCGAACCAACCATCCGCGACGGTCACCGCACACGGTCCGCTCACGGTCATCGCGTTCGCGAGCGACTTCATTCCCGTGGCGGCCGCCTCGACCCGGAGCGCGTGGATGTGCGCCTCGGCTGCGGCGGCACAGGTCACCGCCACCCCCGCCGCGGGAGCCGCCCCGGTCGGCAGCGCCGCGCGGATCTTGAACCCGGACAGCCTCCCGCCGGCGCGGAGCGTCACCGCCGGGAGTGAAGGCACGTCGGCAGCGATGGTGTAGTGCGTCACCGTCGGTGCGGCGTCGGCCGTCGTGAGCGTCACGCCAGCGGGCACCTCGAGCGGGAGGATCTCCCCCGAGAATACGACCTCGGGCCCCGTCCAGCCCGCGGCGACGGCGCGCGTCGGAGTCGTGGGCGTGGACGCGGCGATCGCAACCGCCAGGGCGTCGCCGAGCTTCCGGAAGCGGCAGGCGGGGGGAGACGCCACGCCCGACGGGAATGGAGAGATGCCCCTCGCTGTGCCGGCGACCGCATCGGCGTAGTAGTCCGCGCCCGGGTTCGCCGGGCACTCGCAGGCGGACGTCCCGCTCGCCCGGCCACAGCGAAGTCCGCTAGCGGTGCAAGCCTCGGCGAGCTCCCACACCTGGCATGCTCCGACGAGGTGACAGGCCAGCACGTCCCCGCTCCCGGGATCGCACGCGGTCTGGTCTTGCACGGCCCGGGAACAGCCCTGCCCCGCAGCGTCGCCGTCGGAAGGGCACGCGCAGGTCGCGGCCGCGGCGGCACCGCGGCACACCTGCGCCGCACCACAGGGCGCCTCGCCGTCCGCCACGACGCAGCCGTCGACGGATCGACAGGTCACGACGCCCCGCTCGGAACAGTAGGTCCCTTCGCCAGGGCATCGCGCGTCGACCGCGCAGACGCAACGCGGGCCTGCACCCTCCCCTTCACAACGTCGCGAAGGGCCACATGCGCTCTCGACCCACGACGCGCAGACGCCGTCCTCGGCGGCCTGACACGTCTCGATGGGGCCGCCCGTGGGCGAGCAGCGCGTCGCGCCGAGTGGGCACGCCGTCGCGCACTCCCGCGCCCGCGCGCTGCAGCGTCCGGTCACATCACATCCCTGGTCCGCCGGGCAACTGTCCTTTGCCCTGCACGGCGCACCCTCCACGGAGACGCCGCAGGCGGACGCGAGGAGCGCGAGGACCGCTGCAGCGACGAGCGCGCCCCGCATCAGAACGCCACCTCGTAGACGAACAGCCCGAGCCCGGCCGCGCCTGCGGCGGCCCCGACGCCGTACAGGACGTTCGCCGTCCGCGCGCGGCTCGTCGCGCTCTGCGCGAGGCGCGTGGCGGTGGTGCCGTCGTGCTCGGTGGCGCGGAGGTCGGCGCTCGCGCTCCGCGCCGCGAGGCCGTACGCGCCACCCGCGGCGAGCGCCACGGCGGCCGCGCCGGCGGCGATCCATTTCCAGCGGGGGGAGAGGGCGTGGGACGGCCGCGCGGGAGACGTCGCGGTCGAGCCGAGGGTCGGGGTCGCGTTCGGGTTCAGGGTCAGGTTCGAGGTCGAGGTCGAGGTCGAGGTCGGGGTCAGGTTCGGGGTCGGGGTCGGGGTCGGGGTCGAGGTCGAGGTCGAGAGCGCCGTCGGCGCGGGCACGGGCGCGAGCGCGACGTCCACCTCCACCGAGCGATCCGCCGCGAGCAGCGCCTCGCGCGTCACGGTCGCGTACCCGGGCTTCAGCACGCTCAGCCGGTGGGCGCCGTGCGGGAAGACGCCCGCGAACGGCGTCCGGCCACGCGGCTGGCCGTCCACGTACACCTCGGCACCCTCGGGGTCGCTGTGGACCAGCAGCTGCTGGACTCCGGAAGCGCCGAGGCGTGCGCCGAGGTTCGCGAGCGCCGCGTTGACGCTCGCGCGGTCCTCCGCGTCCGGCACGGCACGCAGGTACTCGTGGTACGCGCGCAGCGCCGCCGGGATGTCGCCGATGCGCTCGTGGCACTGCGCGAGGTTGTAGAAGATGACGCCGTGCGGGCGAAGGCGGTTCGCCTCGTCGAACTCCGCGATGGCCTCGCGGTAGCGCGCCTCGCGGTAAAGCTCGCTGCCGCGCTTGAAGCGCGCCTTCGCCTGCGCGGTCGCGTCCGGGGCCGGCCCTTCCGCACCAGCGGGCGACGCTACGGCGGCGAGGAGCGCTGCGAGGAGGAGTGCCTTCATGCGGGCGCTGCACGACGGCCGCCCGGTTCAGAAGGGATCGGGCTTGAGGTCGTCGAGCTTGCGGTAGGGATTCTCGCGCGAAGCAGGCGCGCCGCCAAGCGGGCCCCTTGATACTCGCGGTGCGGCCCCGTGACGCGGCCGCGGCGCGTCGGATGTGGGTCGAGGTGCGCGGGAAGGCGCGGCGGCGATGGGGACCGTGATCGGCGCGGCGCCCTTCGACTCCGCTTCGCTCCGCTCGGAGTCGGTCGAGGCCGCGGTCGAGGGCGGGGGCGAGGTCGGGGTCGCGGGCGCGGTCGGGGTCAGGGGCGCTTCGACTCCGCCCGGCTGCGCCGGGCTACGCTCAGCGCGAACGGACGCGATCGCGGTCGCAGGTGCCGCCGTCGCCTCGTCGCCGCGCAGGCGCACCCCCCCCCCCGCTACCACCACGCCGACGACGGCGAGCGCGATCGCGAGGGCGACCCGCGGCGCGCGCCGCGCTCCACCGGGCTCCACGGCCGGTTCGCGCTCCACCGCGATCGCGGAGGCGACGTCGTCGATCGCCACCGTCGTCCCGCGCTCCGGGCGCTCGCGGCGCGCGGAGAGCCCGCTCGCGCCTCGCGCGAAGCGCACCGTGAGGCCGGCGAGCGGACCGTACGACGGGGGCGGCGCGGGGGCTCGCTCGTACACCGGCGGCAGGCCGAAGGCCACGAGGACGCGCGTGAGCTCGGCCGCGACCTCGGCCATGCTCTGCTGCCGCGCGTCGGGGCGCGTCTCGAGCGCGCGCAGGATGAGCGCCTCGAGCGCGGGCGGCAGCCCCGGCCGGCGTCGCCGCGGGGGCTCCACCGGCTTCGTCTGGTGCGCGAGCAGCGTCGCGATCGCGGTCTCGCCGTGAAACGGCAGGGTGCCGGTGACGAGCTCGTAAGCGAGCACGCCGAACGCATAGATGTCGGCGCGGTGGTCCACCGTCGCCGCTGCGCCCTGCTCCGGCGCCATGTACTCGGGCGTGCCGATGATCATCCCGGCGCGCGTCACGCGCGGGCGCGCGCTTTCGCCGCCGTGCTTCGAGATCCCGAAGTCCACCACCTTGACGAAGTCGGTGCCGTCCTCGCGCCGCACCACGATCACGTTGTCCGGCTTGAGGTCGCGGTGGACGATCCCGTGCGCGTGCGCCGCGGCGAGCGCGCGGCACACCTGCGCCAGCACCAGCGCCGCGCGCTCGATCGGCAGGGAGCCGGACGCGGCGAGCAGGGCGGCGAGGCTCTCGCCCTCGAGCTCCTCCATGACGAAGTAGAAGGCACCCTCCGCGGTGCGCCCGAAGTCCAGCACCTCGACGATGTTCTCCTGGCCGATCTGGCTCGCCGCGATCGCCTCCCCCTGGAAGCGCCGCACCAGGTCCTCGTCGTCGCAGAGATGTTGGCGGAGCACCTTCACCGCCATCCGTCGCCGCAGGACCACATGCTCGGCGCGGTAGACGGTCCCCATGCCGCCCTCGCCGATGCGGGCGAGCAGGCGATACCGCTCTCCGAGCACGCGGCCGATGAGCGGGTCGGCAGGAAGGGCCACCTCGCCGGTGAGGCAGGGCGCCGCGCGCTCTGGAGCCGCGGACTCGCTGATGGTGCGGGTGGGCATCTCTCGCCTCTCCGCGAATAGGCTATCATCGCCTGCGCAGCGCTCCCAGAGGACCCACGTGGCCGAGCTCTTCGTCGTGAACGGCATCTGCGGCGGCACGGTGTTCTTCCTGCCCGACGTGCCGACGGTGCTGGGGCGTTCCCCCGAGTGCCACGTGCAGGTCGCGGATCCCTGGATCTCGAGCATGCACGCGCTGTTCGAGCGCCGCGGCGAGCAGCTGTGGGTCGTCGACCTCGACAGCCGGAACGGCACGTTCGTCGGCGACGAGCGCGTCCACGAGGCGCCCGTCGCACCCGGCGCCCGGCTCCGCTTCGGGAAGACGAGCGCGGAGCTGCGCGCGCAGCCCGAGGCGGCCGAGCCGCAGGCGCTCCTCTCCGATCAGCGCACCATCATCCGCTACATCGCCGACCTCGCGCACGATGCGGCGCCGCCGCGGGTGGGCGAGAGCCCGGCCCCGGCCGCCGACGTCGAGGGCGCGGTGGTCGCTGCCGCCGCCGCCGCCGAGCCGCGGCGCGACACCGTCCGCGGCGGCGCCGGGACGACCGGCGTGGCGCGGCGGCAGATCGGCATCCTCAACGAGATCGGCCGCGCGCTCGTGGGCGCGACGACGATCGAGGACTCGCTGCGGCGGCTCCTGCGCGTCCTCGCCCCCTCGCTCGGCGCGGAGCGCTCGAGCGTGCTGCTCATGGACGAGCGCGGCGAGATGGTGCCGCTCCTCGCCGAGCCCGCCGACGGCGCGCCGCGCCTCTCGGCGACGGTGGTGCAGGCGACCCTGCGCAGCCGCGCCGGCATCCTGACCCTCGACGCGCAGCAGGACGCGCGCTTCGCGCAGAGCCACTCCGTCATCGCCCAGGGGATCCGCTCCTGCATCTCCGCGCCGATCTGGGCCGACAACCGCATCCTGGGCGTCCTCCTGCTCGAGCGCGGCTTCGCCGACCCGTTCACGGCGGACGACCTCGAGCTCGCGACGCTCGTCGGGTTCCAGGCGGCGCTCGCGGTGGAGCGCGTGCGCATGGCCGAGCGCGCGCGCGCGACCGAGGAGCAGCGCGCGCGGCTGTTGCGCCACCTCGCTCCCGCGGTCGCGGCGCCGCTGCTCTCGAGCGACGCAGAGCGCGACCTGCTCGAGCCGGCGCTGCGCGAGGTGGTGGCGCTCGCCGCCGTCGTCGACGGCCTCCCCGCGCTCGTCGCGGCGCGGCCGCCGGCCGAGGCCGCAGCGCGGATCGCCGCGATCCAGCGCGCGATCGCCGACCTCGCCCTCGGCGCCGGCGCGGCGGTCGACGCCCGCCTCGACGGTGGCGTCCTCGCGGTGTTCGGCGTGCCGCAGGCCCTCGCCGACGCGCGCGAGCGCGCCGAGCGCTGCGCCGCGGACATCCTCGCGCGGGCGGCGGAGGTCGAGGCCGCCCACCCGCCGCCCCGCCTCGCGCTGAAGCTCGGCCTCGCCGCCGGGTCCGCCCTCGCCGGGAACTTCGGGACCGCCGAGCGCCCCGAGCTGCGCGCGGCAGGCGCGCCGATCGACGCGGCCCAGCGGGCGGCCGCCGGCGCGGCGCCGGGCGCGGTCGCGGACGACATCGTGAACGGCGCGGCGGCGTTCTCCGCGCCGCGGAGCGGGCGGACGGCGCCCGATCGCGGGCGCGGGCGCCACTAGCTTCTCGACGGACGGCCACACGGATCAACCGCCCCGCGCCGCCGCGCCGGCTCAGCGCGTCGCGACGGCGCTCGCCGGCGGCGAGGGGAGCGCGAGCGCGGGGAGCGGCATCGAGATCCAGAGCGCCAGGTAGACGAGGAGCCCCCAGCCGCCGAGGAGCAGGGAGGCGAGGAGGAGCAGCCGCACCGCCGCGACCGGCGCGCCGAAGCGGTTCGCGAGCCCGCGCGCCACGCCCGCCACCATCCGCCCCTCGCGCGCGCGGTACCACTCTCGCACCGGCGGGTCGTCCACGGTCCAGCTGCCGCAGGCGGCGCACTTCACGGCGCCGGGGCGGTTCTCGGTCCTGCAGTAGGGGCAGAGCATCTCGCGTCCTCCGCGGCGCCTTACGGCCGCGGAGGCGGCCTATTTCGGCGCGGCCTCGCGCTCCCACAGCGCGGTGAAGAGCCGCCGCCCCGCTGCGAGGCGCACCTCGAACGCGCACCGCTCGACGAGCCCGGCGCGCGCCGCGCGGTCGCGCAGCTCCGCGGCGGGGACGAGCCGCCCGCCCGCTGCCGCGGCGCGGAGGTGCGGGCTCGCGCCGAGCGGCGCCTCGCCGCGCGCGAGCCGCAGCACCGCGGCGAAGGCGCCGCCGGGCGCGAGCGCC
>JBJMQK010000086.1:0-2895 GCA_045802735.1 Anaeromyxobacteraceae bacterium
CGCGTTTCCTCCGCCTCCGCGGCGTTGCGGGCGAGCAGCGGCTTCAGCGCCTCGGCGCGCTCGACGAGCTCCTGCTTGGACGGGGCGTCGACTGCAACTGCGGACATGACGGCGTCTCTCCTCTCCCGGTGACGACCGCAAACTGTGGACACCTTGGCGCCGATGTCAAGGCCTCGCCCCTGTCAGGCGGTGAGTAGTCGCAAAACTGTCAACAGTTGAGCGACTCAGTCGCGCGCGGACGGCCCTGTGGGAGGTCGACGCTTCCGATGGGCGCCATTCGCGGGTGGCTGCTGGTCATGACCGCTCACGGAGGCGGACACACGAACAGCGAGCGGCCGTCGTAGCCCTCGAGCGCGAGGCTGAAGCTGTGGAGGTCGTCGACGTGGGCGACCTCCTCGTCGGTGAACATGTCGAGCACCTTGGACTCGGGCGGGAGGTGCTCTGACCGAACCGTGCTGTTGATCGCGTCGGCTGCGAAGTTCAGGGCGGTGATCTGCAGGTTGTCGTCGTCGAGCCGATGCACCATGACGAGCATCGACTTGTGCGAGACCTCCGGCACGTCGACCTGCGCCGCGGTCGCGATCCGATAGGCGCGCCGCACCTCGATGATGCGCTGCAGCCGAGAGGCGAACGAGCCGCCATTGGCGAGCTGCTCCTCGAGGTTGCCGTACAGGCTCCGGCCGACCGGCAGCCCGGCCTCCGATCGCTTCGCGCCGGGGTTGACGTTGCGCAGGTCGTGCGCGCCACGGTTGATCCAGCGGGTGTCGCCCTCGGCGATCAGGTCGGCCACCTCGCGCGGATCGACCGTCAGCATGCCCGACAGGTCCCAGCCGGAGAGGGCGAACACGCCGGGCTGCAGGGCGTTGAACATCGCCATCACCAGGTGGGCGTCCTTGATCCGCTCGGCCTCCTCCGGGCCGATCGCGTCGAGGTCGGAGATGCCGAGCGAGCCGGCGACGACCGTCGCGGTCGTGCACGCGATGCCGTTGGTGGTGAAGCGAAGGTTGTACGGCGCGGAGGGCCCCGTGAGCCGGCGGCAAAGCTCGCCGCGGACACGCTCGCCGAGCTGGGCTCCGGTGAGCTCCGCGCCGTCGTAGGCGAAGAGGTCGTCCTTGTGGCGGGTCGAGAAGTGCACGAGCTCGTGCGTCAGCTCGTCGTGGTTCTGCATGCCGTGGACGAGGCCCGCGGCATCGACGCCGAGCTCCAGCGCGATGTTCAGCGTCAGGCGCAGGAACTCGGTGGAGCCCGTCGCGAGCGCATGGTGGTAGGCCGGACGGTTGACGAAATCGTAGGAAAGGTCCGCGCCGGAGCGGCTGGTGGCGTGGATGTCGTCGATCGCCAGGTTGAGCTCCTGGAAGGAGAAGCCGCCCATCTTGCGGATCATGCTCGCGATCAGGTGGTTCACGGCCTCGGAGAGCGGATGGCCCTCCGACCAGGCCGGCGTTCCCTCCGCGCTCTTCTCGACGCCGAGGAATCCGTTGGCGTCGAGGCGCAGCGCGCCGGAGCCGAGATCCCCGAGGGCGTGGAGTGCGTCGCCGATCACGAGCCGCATGCCGGCGAACGAAGGATCGAGCCAGTTGATCGTCGGCTGGCCGGCCTTGAAGTAGTGCAAGTACACCCAGCGTCGCGCCTCGCCATCGACGCCGCGCACGACGGGCGTCGCGCTCCAGTTGGTCTCCTTGACACCGGGCTCGGAGAAGATGACCCGCTGGAGCTCGCCGATGATGTAGCCGGCGCCGGCGAGGTGCGCCTCGGACTGCGGATCGAGGTTCACCGAGTCCTGTCCGTCCGGGACGTCGGGGAGCAGGTGCCAGTCCTCGGGCGATATCTCGACCATGTGGTAGACGCCGGGGTAGTCCGCGTAGCCCATCTCGGCGAGCCGGAAGTCGGCGCCCTTGCCGGTGTGGCCGGGGACGATGTCGTCGATGATCGTCCCGCCGAACCCGGCAGCCACTGCGCACAGCTTGCGGAACTCATACTCGGTGCCGAACTGCGGATCGACCTGCATGCTGATGCGGTCAAAGTGCCCGTCGACCGAAGGCGTGAAGTTCCAGCCGTCCAAGCCCCCTGCCTGCTTGATCGGCCCCGTGTGGACCGCGTCGATGCCAATCTCCGTGAACGCTTTCCACAGGTTCAAATCGCCGAGTGCGGACAGGAAACTCTCTTCAGGCCGCGTGATGAACGAGGGCGGGTACGCGGTGAACCAGACCGACGCGCGCTCGACCGCGGCACGCGGGTCCGGGTGCGCATACGGGTTCTGCCACATGCTCCCCTGCCCCGAGAGCTGAATCGCGAGCTGCTTGGCGTCCCACAACATCGACTGCCCGACCAGCCATTCCACGTAGGACTCGTTGTCGCTCGTCGGCGCTCCCGACAGCATGGTGTCCGCCAGCTCGCGAAGCTTTCGCCGGGCTGACGGGCGGCGCCTGAGGTTGGTCGGGCGCGCGGGGAAGAACTGCTCGTCGTAGGTGATCTCGCTCGGCTCGTGCGCGATCGGCTCCGAGCGCTCTTGATCGGCGATGCTGGTCTGCTCTCGTTGGAGAGAATCGGTCACAGAAGGTCCTCGAGCGCCGGCGGGCGCCTGGCGGCCAAGCGGTTCCCTGGCGCAGAGCCCGGAGAGTAGACGCAGAGTGTGCGGTGCAGCCCCGAGCCTGGTGACCGGACAGCGTGACCATCCGTTGCTCGACGCCGGGCCGGCGAGAGCGTTCGGCGGCACATTGGGAATACTCGCCGCATGCCAACAAGCATCGTGGTGCTGCAGCGCCGGCGACCGAGCGAACGAGCCGACGAGCTTCTCGACCAGATCCAAGCCGGCCTCGCGGCCGACGAGCGCGTCCGCTGGAGCGATGACGGACACGCCCGGCTGAATTCCCGCCAGCCCTTGGACGACGCCCG
>JBJMQK010000615.1:0-8141 GCA_045802735.1 Anaeromyxobacteraceae bacterium
GCGGCGCCGACCACGTCGCGCTCGTCCCGTGCTGCCAGGCCGAGGTGGCGCGCCAGCTCGAGGCCTCGAAGGGTGCGGCGCCGGAGGTGGCGGCGCTCTTCGAGCACGCCTGGCACCGGCGTGAGTTCGGCTCGCACCTCACGAACGTGGTGCGCGCGCTCGTGCTCGAGGCGCACGGGTACAAGGTGACCGTCACCGAGCTCGCGGGGTGGGAGCACTCGCTCAAGAACGAGCTCATCCTCGCGAAGAAGGTGCGCGCCCGCTCCGAGGCGGCGCAGGCGAAGCTCGACGCGCTCCTCGCCGCGACGGGCGTTCGTCCCAAGGCGGTCCGCCTCCTCGCCCACGACGCTTGACAGCCGGGGGTGGGACGCCCGCCCGCGGATTGTGCTTTCGCTGGAAAGCCTCTATTTACCGAGGCCGTGCCCCCCACATCGCGCGCTCGCCTCGCCGCCGTCGCCGTCCTAGCCGTCGTGGCGTTCGCAGGATGCCGCGGCGGAGGACCGGCGGCCCCGCGGACGCGCCCACCGCCGGCGGTGACGGCGGCGGCGGTGGAGGTGCGCGACGTCCCGGTGGAGGTCCACGCGCCGGTGGATCTCCGGCCGCTCGCGCAGGCCGACGTCGGCGCGAAGACCATCGGCTACCTCGACGCGGTGCTCGTCGACCGCGGCGACCGGGTGAAGCGCGGGCAGCTCGTCGCGCTGGTGCGCCCCTCCGACCTCCCCGATCAGCTCGCGTCGGCGCGCGGGAACCTGTCGCAGCAGCAGGCGGCTGTCGCGCTCGCCCGCGCGAACAAGGACCGCGCCGACCGCCTCGCGCCGACCGGCGTCGTCTCGCAGCAGGAGCTGCAGCAGGCCGCGGCCGCGCTCGCCTCCGCCGAGGCGGCGCTCGCCGCGGCGCAGGGGAACGTCGGCGCGCTCGCGACGCGCCTCGGCGAGACGCGCATCGAGTCGCCGCTCGACGGCGTCGTCTCGCAGCGGCGGCTCGACCCGGGCGCGCTCGTCGGCCCCGCCAGCGGCTCCTCGAGCATCCTGAGCGTCGAGCGCATCGACGAGATGCGCGTCTTCATCCCCGTGAACGAGCGCGAGGTCGCGGCGCTGCGCGTCGGCCAGGACGCGCACCTCGAGCTCGACGCGTTCCCGGGCAAGAGCTACGGCGGCAAGGTAGTGCGCATCTCGCCGGCGTTCGACCCGGTGACGCGCACGCTCGACGCCGAGGTGCACGTGAAGAACCCCGGGGAGCTGCGCTCGGGCATGTACGGCCGCGCCTCCATCGTGACCGCGGTGCACCGCGACGCGGTCGTCATCCCGGCGGCGGCGGTGCAGGTCTCGAACGACGCGCACGTCGTGTACGTGCTCCAGGGCGACAAGGTGAAGCGCAGCGAGATCCAGGTCGGCGTGGACGGCGGCACCTGGCTCGAGGTGACCTCCGGCCTGGCGAGGGGCGCCGAGATCGTCACCGCCGGCGCCGACGCGCTCTCCGACGGCGCGCTCGTCCGCGCGCAGCGGAACGTCGATCCTTACACCGGCGCGGTGACCGCGGTGCCGAAGCCGGCGCCGACGAAGGCCCCGTAGCGCGCGGGCGGCAAGAAGCGGAGATCGCACCATGTGGCTGACGCGCCTCGCGCTGCGGAACCCCGTCCTCATCCTGATGATGTCGCTCGCCGTGCTCGCGCTCGGCTGGGTGTCGCTCACGCGCCTCTCGGTCGACCTCTTCCCGACGATCGACATCCCCAACATCCGCGTCGCGACCTTCTACACGGGCGCCGGGCCGGAGGACATCGAGAAGTCGGTCACCATGCCCATCGAGCGCGCCGTCTCGGCGGCGCCGGGCGTCGACCGCGTGGAGAGCTCGTCGAAGCAGGGCTTCTCGTCGGTCTCGGTCTTCTTCCAGTTCGGCACGAACCTCGACAACGCGCAGTTCGAGGTCTCCCAGCGCGTCGCGCAGATCCTGAACACGCTGCCGCCCGGCATCCAGCAGCCGTTCATCCTCAAGTTCGACGTGACGAACATCCCGGTCGTGAACGTCGCGATGAGCGCCGAGGGGCTCGACGAGAAGCAGCTCTACGACATCGCCTTCAACACCATCGAGCCGCAGCTCGAGCGCATCAAGGGCGTCGCGAGCGCGACGGTGGGCGGGGGGCGCATCCGCGAGATCGAGGTGAAGGTGCACCGCGACGCGCTGCGCGCGCGCGGGCTCGGCATGCTCGACGTCGTGCGCGCCGTGCAGACCTCGAACCTGCTCCTCCCCTCCGGCGACCTCAAGGCCGGCGACCGCGACTACAACGTCTTCTCCAACACCCAGTTCGGCGAGGCGCGGCCGCTGCGCGACGTCGTGCTCGCGCCGGCGGTCACCTCCCGCTCGGGCGACGCGGGGGCGCCGGTGCGCATCTCCGACGTCGCGGTGGTGGAGGACGGCGCTCAGGACCAGAACGAGATCGTCCGCATCGATGGCCAGCGCGGCGTCTTCTTCCGCGTGAACAAGCAGCCCGGCGCGACCACCGTCGCGGTCGTCGACGCGGTGCGCGCGGCGCTGCCGAACCTGCGCGGCGTGCCGCCGAACGTGAAGCTCGCGGTGTCGTTCGACCAGTCGTCCTACATCCGCGCCGCCATCTCGTCGCTCGAGCACGAGGCGGTGCAGGGCGGCCTGCTCGCCATCCTCGTCATCCTCGTCTTCCTGGTGTCGTTCTCGGCGACCGGGATCATCGCCGTCGCGATCCCGCTCTCCATCGTGGCGACCTTCGTGCTGCTCTACTTCACCGGGCAGACGCTGAACGTGTTCACGCTGGGCGGACTCGCGCTCGGCGTGGGCCGCCTCGTCGACGACTCGATCGTCGAGCTCGAGAACATCCACCGCCACCTCGCCGCCGGCCAGGACCGCCGGACGGCGGTGCTGAACGCGGCGCAGGAGGTGGCGATGCCCATCTTCGTGTCGACGGTCACCACCATCGTCGTGTTCTTCCCGGTGGTGTTCCTCACCGGCGTCGCGCGGAACCTGTTCATGCCGCTCGCGCTCACCATCGCGTTCGCGCTCATCATGAGCTTCTTCGTGTCGCGCACCGTGACGCCGCTCCTCTGCCTCAAGTACCTGCGCGCCGAGGGGCACACCGCGACGGCGGGCGGGATCGGCGGGTACGTGACGCGGAAGCTCGACCGGCTCGACGACGCGTACGCGGGAGCGCTCGGCTGGGTGCTGCGCCACCGGACGCTCTCGATCGTCGCCATCTTCGTCGGGGCGGTGGCGACCTGCGTGCCGACCTCGCGCAGCGTCGGCCGCGAGTTCTTCCCCGACACCGACGAGAGCCAGTTCCAGGTCATCTTCAAGACGCCCATCGGCACGCGCGTCGACCGGACGGAGAAGGTGACGGAGCGCATCGAGGGCGCCGTGCGCAAGGCGCTCGGTGGCGAGAAGACCGGCGACGGCGCGCCGGTGTTCACGACGCTGCTCTCGGACACCGGGCTCCCGGGCGGCCGCACCGCGCTCTTCACCGCCAACCCGGGCCCGCACTCCGGGAACCTGTCGGTGAACCTCGTGCCGCACGGCGACCGCGGCTTCTCCGACGTGCAGGCGGCGGAGAAGGTCCGCGCGGCGCTCCGCGACACCGTGCCGGGGACGCAGGTGTTCTTCTTCATCGGCGGCATCGTGAAGCGGATCCTGAACTTCGGCACGGCGGCGCCCATCGACGTCGAGATCCTGGGGTACGACCTCGACCAGGGCGGCGAGTACGCGAAGAAGCTCCTCGCGGCGATGCGGAACCTCACCGACAGGGACGGGAAGCCCCTCGTCACCGACGTGCAGGTCTCGCGCGAGGAGAACTACCCGGAGCTCGACGTCGTCGTCGACCGGCAGAAGGCGGGGCTGCTCGGGATCTCCGAGCAGCAGGTGGCGCAGACCGTGCTCACCTCGCTCGTCGGCTCGAACCAGTTCCAGCCCATCCCCTTCACGGACGCGAAGACTGGCAACCAGTACTTCATCAACGTCCGGATGGACGACCGCTTCCGCCAGCACGTGGACGACCTCTCCGACATCTTCCTCAAGACGCCGGCCGGCGGGATCGTCTCGCTCGCGAACATCGCCACGGTGAAGCGCTCCTCGGGCCCGGTGACCATCAACCGCAAGTACCTGCAGCGCATCATCGACGTGACCGCGAACGTCGCCCCGGGGAAGGACCTCGGCAGCGCCAGCGAGGCGGTGCAGGCGGTGGTGGACGCGAACCCGCCGCCGGAGGGCTTCTCGGCGGCGCTGGGCGGCCAGACGCAGGCGTCGAAGGAGGCGTCGGCCGGGCTCATGTTCGCGGCGATCATGGCGATCGCCCTCGTCTACATGATCCTCGCCTCGCAGTTCCGGTCGCTCGTGGACCCGCTCGTCATCATGTTCTCGGTGCCGCTCGGCGTCGCCGGGGTGTTCCTGCTCCTGTGGATGACCGGGACGTCGCTGTCGGTGAACAGCTTCATGGGCATCATCATGATGGTCGGCATCGTCGTCTCGAACGGCGTGCTCCTCGTCGACTTCGCGCGCGTGCTGCGCGGCCGCGGCAAGCCGCTCGTCGAGGCCACCATCCTGGCCGGCAAGACGCGGCTCCGGCCCATCCTCATGACCACCATCGCCACCATCGTCGGGCTCGTCCCCATGGCGCTCGGCATCGGCGAGGGGAGCGAGACGAACCTGCCGCTCGCGCGCGCCGTCATCGGCGGCCTCACCGTCTCGACGTTCTTCACGCTGTTCCTCATCCCGGCGCTGTACACGGTGCTCGAGCGCTTCTCGACGCCGCATCCGGAAGAGCCTGCGGAGAGCGCGTGACATGATCGCGCCCACCCTCGTCCTCGCCCTCGCCGCCCTCGCCACGGAGCGCGTCACCTTCGACGAGGCGGTGCGCCGCGCGGCGGTCCAGGCGGCGACCGCGACCATCGCGGTCGAGGAGGTGCGCCGGGCGGAGGCGCTGCTCGTGGAGGCGCGCTCGGGCTCCCTGCCCTTCCTCTCGGCGAACGCGAGCCTGACGCTCCTCGACGCCGACCGGCGGCAGCCCACGGGGACCGTCGCCGTGTCCCGCGACCAGCGCAACGCGAACCTTTCCTTGCAGGTCCCGCTCCTCGCGCCGTCGCGCTGGGCGACGTGGGCGGTCGCGTCGGAGGGCGTGGCGGTGGCGCGCGCCGCCGAGGCCGACGTGCGGCGGACGGTGGTCCTCACCGCCGCCCGCGCCTACCTCGCGATCCTCGCGCAGAAGCGCGTCATCGACGTGAGCCGCTCGGCCCGCGAGATCGCGAAGGCGCGCTTCGAGTTCGCGCGCGCGCGGCGCTCGGGCGGTATCGGCAACGCGCTCGAGGAGCTGCGCGCCGAGCAGCAGCTCGCGACGAGCGAGGCGCAGCTCGAGAACGGCGAGGTGGGCCTCGCGCGCGCGCAGGAGGCGCTCGGCTTCGCGACCGGCGCCGACGCGCCGCTCGACGCCGCCGACGAGCCGCGGTTCACGCCCGAGGGGAGCGTCGCCGACGCCGAGGCGCGGCGCCTCGACCTCCGCGCCGCGCGCGAGCGGCTGCAGGGCGCGGAGACGGTGCTGCGTTACGGCTGGACCGACTGGCTCCCGTCGCTCCTCGCCTCGGCGCAGGCGTTCGCGAACGACCCCGCGACCTTCACGAACCCGAGCACGGGATGGCAGCTCCAGTTCCTCCTGTCGGTGCCGCTCTTCGAGGGCGGGCTGCGCATCGGCCAGCAGCGCGAGCGCGAGGCGCTCGATCGCGAGGCGAAGATCCAGCTCGACGCGACGCTGCGCCAGGTGCACTCGGACGTGCGGCTCGCGACCGAGACCGTCTCGCGGCAGGAGGCGGCGCTCGGGTCGTCGCGCGTCGCCTCGGAGCGCGCGAGGAGCGTGCTCGGGCTCACCATCGAGGCGTACAAGGCGGGGGCGACGAACGACCTCGACGTGAGCACGGCGCAGCAGCAGTCGCGCGACGCGGACCTGCAGGCGGTGATCGCGGAGGACGCGGTGCGGCAGGCGCGGCTCGACCTGCTCGCGGCGGTGGGACAGTTTCCGTGAGGGAGGGGCCCGCCTCGACGGCGGGAGGGCCCTTCGACTCCGCGCCCGCTTCGCGGCCGCTACGCTCAGGGCGGACGGAGGGGGACTCCGCTGCGCGATGCTCAGGGCGAACGGAGCGGTCGCTCCTCGCGGTCGTCGCCTTCGCCGTCGCCTTCCGCTTCGCCTGCTACGCCGCGATGACGGCCGCGGCCGTCTACGCCGAGCGCCGGCCCGCGCCCGGCGCGCTCCCGGACCTCCTCCTCGGCGCTTTACCGTACGTGGAGTGGGTCGCCCGCGCGAACTACCTGCTCTGGCTCGCCGTGTACCTCCCCCTCACGCTCGCCTTCCTCGCGCGCGAGCCGCGGCGCTGGGGCCGCTACATGGTGACGGGCGGGCTCGTGTCGCTCGCGCGCGGCGCGACGATCGCGCTCACCGGGCTCGGCGCGCCGGACCCGGTCCACGCCGGCCCCGGCCTGGGCGATCGCGGCGCGCTCGAGGCGTGGCTCGAGCTCGTCTCGCCGTGGGGCGTCTTCGCGCGCGGTAGCGCGCAGGCCTACCTCACGAAGGACCTCTTCTTCTCCGGCCACACCGCGACGACCTTCCTGCTCGTGCTGTACCTCTGGCCCTGGCCGCGCCTGCGCTGGCTCGCGCTCGCCGCCCACCTCGCGGTCGTCGCGAGCGTGCTCCTCGCCCGGCTGCACTACGGCATCGACGTCGTCGGCGCCTGGGCGGTGACCTTCGCGATCTTCGCGCTCAGGGAGTGGACGCCGCGCCCTTCACCAGCGTGACGACGCCGGTCGTGATCGCCGGCAGGTACGTGATGAGCAGGACGCCCACCGTCATGATGAGCAGGAACGGCGCCGCCTTGCGCCACAGGTAGGGGAGCGGCTTCTCGAAGCGCTGCGCCGCGAGGAAGAGGTTCAGGCCCATCGGCGGGAAGAGGAACCCGAGCTCCAGGTTCGCGAGGAACACGACGCCGAGGTGGATGGGCTCGATGTGGTACGCGACGCCGAGCGGTGCGACGAGCGGCGCGAGCACGATGATGGCGCTGTAGATCTCGAGCACGCTGCCGAGGACGAGCAGCGCGACGTTCAGCGCGAGCAGGAAGAGCGCCGGGCTCTTCACGTGCTCCGTCATCCACTCCACGAGCCGCGTCGGCACCTCGGCGTCGACGAGCCAGTTCGTGAGCCCGAGCGCGACGCCGAGCAGGATGACGACCGAGCCGACGAGCGTCGCGGCGTGCGTCAGGACCCGCGGCAGGTCGCGCGTCGGGTGGATGTCGCGGAAGATGACGAGCTCGACGACGATGGCGTAGGCGACGCCGAGCGCCGACGCCTCCACCACGGTGGCGTAGCCGCTGCCGATCGCGACGATGACGATGGTGGGGAGCCCGAGGTCCCACTTCGCGTCCCACAGCGCGCGCAGCGCCTCGCGGGGCGCGAAGCGCTGCCGCGGCACGCGCGCCCTCACGCCCACGGCGATGCCGTAGGCGGCGACGAGCAGCACCATGAGCAGGCCCGGAACGATCCCGCCGATGTAGAGGTGGTCGATCGGGACCTGCGCGACGACGCCGTACAGGATGACCGGCAAGGACGGGGGAAAGAGCAGCCCGAGCGAGCCCGCCGCCGTGACGAGCCCCACCGAGAAGCCCTCGGGGTAGCCCTCCTCGACGAGCGTCGGCAGGATGAGGCCGCCGAGCGCGAGGATGGTCACCCCCGACGCGCCGGTGAAGGTCGTGAAGATGGCGCAGACGAACGCCGCCATGACGGCGATCCCGCCCGGCATCCAGCCGAAGAGCCCCTTGTACGCGCGCACGAGGCGCTGCGCGCTCCCGCCCTCGGCGAGCACGTACCCTGCGACCGTGAGGAGCGGGACGGCCGGGAGCGTCGCGCTCGTCACGAGCCCGAAGGTGTTCGTGGGGACGGCCGCGATGGGCGTCGCGTCGCGCCAGAAGAGCACCATCGCGACGCCCGCCATCACGACGAACACCGGCGTGCCCACGAGGAACGCGACCGCGAGCGTGACGAGGAGCCCCTGCACGATCCACGCGCCGGGCGCGACGGCGCCGAGCGCGAAGGCCGCGGCCACGGCCGCGAGCGCGACGGCGCGCTCGAGCCACGGCTGCGGGCCCTTG
>JBJMQK010000117.1:0-3648 GCA_045802735.1 Anaeromyxobacteraceae bacterium
GTGTAGGCGTCGTCCGGCGCCATCCAGTTGTTCGTCGGCCCCGCCTCGTCCTTCGTCGGCGTGCAGATGAAGGTGAGGTGCTCGACGCGCGCCACGTCGTTCGGGTTCGAGTGGTGGAAGTAGCAGCCCGGCAGCTTCTTCTGGTCGAGCGGGATGAGGACCTTCGCCGCGAGCGCCTCGTCGAGCAGCCGCTTCTTCTCGTCCGCGGAGCCGTCGCACCACACGACCTTGTCGGGCTTCAACATCCTCGCCATCTCGTCGACCCAGGACGCGAGCTGGGTGTTCGACGTCGGGCGGTTCTCACCGCTCTGTACGGACGGACGCATGCGGGGTTCCCTTCGAGAAGCAGCTGGGGTTCGGTGGGAAACACTACCGAAAGCGGGCCGGCTGCGCCACGAGGAAGCGCTGCGTCGTCGCCCGCTTCGCGCACGCCGCAGGGCGCCTGCCCCGCGCGCGCCGCGGATCCACATTGTCCTCCATGACGCAGCTCGTCCACGGACCCGAAGTGCGCGATGATGGAGTTCGCTTCACCGTCTGGGCGCCCGCCCTCGAGCGGCTCGCGTTCCGGGTGGGTGCGCGCGAGCACCCCGCGACTCGCGACGCCGGCGGCTGGCACTCGGTTTTCGTATCCGGCGCGAAGCCCGGGGATCGCTACGCCGTCGTGCTGCCGGACGGGCGCGCGCTGCCCGACCCGGGCTCACGCCGGCAGCCGGATGGGGTGCACGGCCCGTCGCAGGTCTGGGACCCGCGCCGTCACGCCTGGCGACACGGTGACGCCGGTCTCCCGCTCGACGAGCTCGTGTTCTACGAGCTGCACGTCGGGACGTTCACCGAGGAGGGGACGCTCGACGCCGCGGCGGCGCGCCTCGGCGAGCTCGCCGAGCTGGGCGTCACCTGCGTCGAGCTCCTGCCGGTGCAGCCCTTTCCCGGGCGCCGCAACTGGGGCTACGACGGCGTCGCGCTGCACGCCGTCCACGAGGACTACGGCGGCCCCGACGCGCTCCAGCGCTTCGTCGACCGCGCGCACGGCGTCGGGCTCGCGGTGTGCCTCGACGTCGTCTACAACCACCTCGGCCCGGAGGGGAACTACCTGCCGGTGTTCGGGCCCTACTTCACGGAGCGGCACAAGTCGCCGTGGGGCGCGGGCGTGAACTACGACGGCGAGGGCTCGGAGGTGGTGCGCGCCTACGCCGTCCAGGCGGCGCTCTCGTGGGTGAAGGACTTCCGCGCCGACGCGCTCCGGCTCGACGCGGTGCACGCCATCCCCGACGACAGCCCCCGCCACGTCGTGGGCGAGATCTGCGATGGCGTCGCGGCGTATGCGAAGGAGAGCGGGCGGCTGATCCACGTCGTGGCGGAGAGCGATCTCGAGGATCGCAAGGTCGTCGATCCGCCGCCCGGCGGCTGGGGCTGCTCGGCGATGTGGGCCGATGACTTCCACCACGCGCTGCACGCGCTGCTCACGGGCGAGAAGGGCGCCTTCTACGTGGACTTCGGGGACGTCCGGCAGCTCGCGCGGGCGCTCGCGGAGGGCTTCGTCTTCCAGGGCGAGGTGGCTTCGTACCGCAAGAAGCCGTGGGGGACCGACACGAAGGGGCTCGCGCCGGCGCGGTTCGTCTTCTGCTCGCAGAACCACGATCAGGTGGGCAACCGCCCCACCGGCGAGCGCCTCTCGGCCCTCGTCCCGCCCGAGGCGCTCCTCCCGGTCGCGACGGTGGTCGTGCTCGGCTCGGGCCTGCCGCTCCTGTTCATGGGCGAGGAGTACGGCGAGACGGCTCCGTTCCTCTACTTCACGAGCCACGGCGACCCGGCGCTGGCGAAGGCCGTCACCGAGGGTCGCAAGGCGGAGTTCATCGCCGCGGCGGACGAGGTGCCGGACCCGCAGGACGAGGCGACGTTCCGCCGGTCGATCCTCACGCACCGGCGCGACGGGCGCCACGGCGCGCTGCGCGAGCACTACCGCCACCTGCTCGGTGTGCGGCGGCGGCACACGCGCACCATCGGCGCGCGCTGGCCGGACGTGACGAGCGAGGGGCGCTCGGTCACCTGGCGCTGGCCGGGGCTGGAGGTCGCGGTGAACCTCGGGAACGAGCCCGCCGGCGGCCTCCCGGCATGGGGCTGGCGCGTGAAGGAGGGCTAGCGTCCCGGCGCGCCCCTCGCGCGGCGACCCGAAGGGAGGGACGCTTTCCCCGCGGCGGCGATCTACATGACCGCGGTGAACGCGATGACCGCCGTGAGCGCGCCCCCTCGGCTCGTCGAAGCGGTGAAGGGCGGAGAGGCCGCGGCGGTCGCGCGCCTCCTCGACCAGGATCCCACCCTCGCCGACGCGCGCGAGGCTGGGGTGTCGCTGCTCCTGCTCGCGCTGTACTACGGCCACCCGGCGGTCGCGGGGGTGTTCGCGTCGCGTCGCCGCCGCCTCGACGTCTACGAGCTGTCGGCGCTCGGCGAGGCCCAGGCCATTCGCGAGCTCGTGGCGCTCTCGCCGGACGAGGCGCAGCGCCCGTCGCCCGACGGGTACACGGCGCTCGGGCTCGCCGCGTTCTTCTGCCACGAGCGCGCGGCGCTGGCGCTCCTCGACGCCGGCGCCGATCCGCGGCTCCCGTCGCGCAACGCGATGCGCGTCGCGCCGCTGCATTCGGCCGTCGCGCGGCGCTGCGTCGCGATCGCGCGGCTCCTGCTCGATCGCGGCGCCGACGCCAACGCGCAGCAGGCCGGCGGGTTCACGCCGCTCCACGGCGCGGCCGCGAACGGCGACCGCCCGATGGCGGAGCTGCTCGTGGATCGCGGCGCGGACCCTTGCATGCGCAACGACGACGGGAGCACCGCGAGCGACCTCGCCCGCGCGCGCGGGCACGAGGGGCTCGCCGACTGGCTGGGCGGCGTCGCGGGCGGGTGACAGGCGGGCAGCGTACCGCTTGACCGCCGCCGGCTGCGGCGGGAAGAAGGGCTCATGACCCCCAACCTCTCCGCCTCCGAGGCGCTGAAGCGCATGCGCGACGGCAACGAGCGCTTCGCGTCGAACGTGGTGAGCGTCGATGCGCTCGCGCGGCGCCTCGCCCGCGACTACCTCGCGCACGCAGCGCGCCCGTTCGCGATCGTGCTCGGGTGCTCCGACGCTCGCGCTCCCGCGGAGCTCGTCTTCGACCAGGGCCTCGGCGACCTGTTCGTCATCCGCGTGGCCGGGAACGTGGTCTCGCCCTCGCAGGTCGGGAGCGTCGAGTTCGCGGCGGAGCACTTCGGCACGCGCCTCGTCGTCGTCATGGGCCACTCGCGCTGCGGCGCCATCGAGGCCACGCTCGACTCGATGGACGGCACCGGCGGGCCGACCTCGACGAACGTGATGTCGATCGTGCAGCGGGTGCGCCCGGCGATCGAGACGGTGCGCGAGGTGGGCCCCGACCTCGACCGCGCGGCCGTGCTGCGGAAGTCGGTGCGCGCGAACGCGCGCATCTCGGTCGAGCACCTGCGCCACGGCTCCGCGGTGCTCGAGGAGCTCATCCAGCGCGACGGCCTCGCCGTCGTCGGCGCCGAGTACGACGTCGAGAGCGGCCACGTAGACTTCTTCGATACCGCGGGCGTCTGACGACGCCCGCGGTATCGAAGAAGTCATGTCTCCACGGGGCGTGCCGCCCCGCCCCGCCGGCAGAG
>JBJMQK010000626.1:0-8447 GCA_045802735.1 Anaeromyxobacteraceae bacterium
AGGAGGCGGAGCACGGCGCGGCGCTCGCGCGCGAGGCGGCCGAGGGCGCCGTCGCCGCGGCGCGGAGCGCGGCGGACGCCGCGACGGCCGAGGCGCAGGCACGGGCCGCGCGCGCCGCAGAGGAGGCGGACCTGGCGCGGCAGCGCGCGGCCGCCGCCGAGCGCGACGCCGGGAACGCCCGCGGCGACGCCGCCCGAGCGGCCCGCGAGGCGGAGGTCGCGCGCGAGGAAGGCCGCGCGCACGCCGCCGACGCCGAGGCGGCACGGGCCGAGGCCGCGCTCGCGCGCGGGCGCGCCGCAGCCGCCGAGGACGAGGCGGCGCAGGCGCGCGCCGAGCGCGACGCGCGCGCGTCGGAGGCGGACGAACAGCGCGCGACGGCGGCGGCATCGGAGGCGCGCGCCGCGGACGCCCAGGCGGACGCGGATGCGATCCGCGCGCAGCTGTCGCCGGCGCGGGCGGCGCTCGAGGCCGCGGTGGAGCGGGCGGAGGCCGCCGAGGCGCGCGCCTCCGACGCCGAGGCGGACCTCGACGAGCTCCGCGCGGCGCTCGACGACGCGCGCGAGGCGCTGCTCGCCGCCGAGCTGCGCGCGGGCGAGGACGAGGGCCAGCTCCTCGCGGCACGCGCCGATCTCGAGGCGCGCTCCGCAGAGCTGTGCGCGGCGCGCGACGCGGCGGAGGCCGCGCAGGCCGAGGCGGACGGGCAGCGCGCGGCGCTCGAGGCGCGGCTCGCCGAGGCCGGACGCGACCTGCGCGACCTGCACGTGGAGCGCAGCGCCGCCCGCGGCGAGGCGGAGCGCGAGCGGGCCCGCGCCGAGGAGGCGGAGCGCGCGGCGCAGGCGCTCGCGGCCGAGGTGGAGGAGCTGCGCGGGCGCGGCGAGGCGCTCGCGAACGAGGCGGCGACGCTCGAGGCGCGGGCGGTCGCCGCGGAGGCGCGGCGCGACGCGGTCGAGGCCGAGCTGTCCGACGCGTCGGCGCGCGCCGAGGCGGAGAGCGCGAAGCTGCGCGCCGCGGAGGACGCCCGCGATGGCGCCCGCTGCGCCATCGAGGCGGCGGAGCGCGCCGCCGCCGAGGAAGCGGAGCGCCTCGAGGAGACGCGCCGCGCCGCCGCCGAGGAGCGCGGCCGCGCCGAGGCGGCGCTCGCGGACGCCGCGCGCGAGCGCGGCCGCGCCGACGCCCTCGACGTGCGCGTGGCGGAGCTCACGGCGCAGGTGCCGGCGCTCCGGGCGCGGCTCGCCGAGGCCGAGGACCACGCGGCGCAGGCGGATCAGACCGCGCAGGCGTTCGCCGCGCGGGCCCAGGCCGAGGCCGCGCGGGCAGCCGAGGCGCTCGCGCGCGCCGAGGCGGCGGAGCAACGCGCGGCGGAGGCACCGAAGGCGGCGACCGCCGAGGCCGCCGGCGCATCGCGGCTCCGCTCCGAGCTCGCCGGGGCACGCGACGCGCTCGCCGGGCGCATCGCGGCGCTCGACGCGGAGCGCGAGGGGCTGCGCGAGGAGGTGGCGCGGCTCGGGCGCGAGCTGGCCGAGGCGGCGCGGAGGGTGGAGGCGGCCCGCGAGGACGGGCGCGACGCCCGCGCCGCGCGCGGCGAGGCGCTCGCCGCGGCGATGGAGGCGCGCGCCGCGGCCCAGGCGGCGAAGGCCGAGGCCGACGCCGCGCGCGCCGAGGCCGCCCAGGTCCGGGCGGACGCCGCCCGGGCGGCGGGCGACGCGGCGGCGCTGCGCGAGCAGGCCGAGGGGGCTCAGGCCCAGGCCCAGGCGCTCGAGTCGGAGCTGCAGGCCGTCCGCTGGGAGAAGGACGAGGTCGAGGCGCGGCTCGCGTCGGCGCAGGCGGCCGGCGCCGCGCCGTCGGCGGGCGAGGTGGCGCGGCTCCGCGAGGAGCTGGCCGCGCGCACCGCGCTCGTCGAGCAGGCCGAGAAGGAGGCCGCGCGCCGCGCGGCCGAGGCGACGGAGCTCGCCGCCCGCGTCGCGCGGATCGAGGAGGCCGCGAGCGGCTCGCCCGAGGCGCGCGTCAAGGACATCGAGACGAAGCTCGCCGACGCGATGCGGCGCCTCGCCGACGCCGAGGTCGTGGCGCAGGCGGCGCGCTCCGGACCGAACGCCCCCGGGGCGGAGGTGGCGGCGGCCCTCCAGCGCATGGCAGGCGAGCGCGACGCGCTCCAGGCGCAGCTCACCGACCGCGAGGGCCGCATCGCTCGCCTGCAGCGCGAGATCGCCGACAAGACCGACCGCCTCGGCCGCCTCGCGAAGGAGATGGGCGACCTGAAGTCGAAGGGGCTCGGAAAGCTGTTCAGGTAGGCGCCGCGCTTCTTCCTCCGCCCTTCGACTCCGCGCCCGCTTCGCGGTCGCTACGCTCAGGGCGAACGGTGGTGGACACCGCTCGATTCTGAGGCCCGGCACGCCCCGTGGAAAAGCATTAGACCACCGGCGTGTCCACCGCCCCACCGCCGGCGCTCGGGCTTCGCCACGTGGCGCTGCGCATGCGCGACCTCGCGGCGGCGGAGCGCTTCTTCGTCGACGTGCTCGGCTACCGCGTCGAGTGGCGCCCCGACCCCGACGACGTCTACCTCATCCGCCAGGGCGACAACGTGGCGCTCCACCGCGCGGAACCGGCGCCGGGGGAGGGCCTCCTCGACCACATCGGCGTGCTCGTCGCTCGCGCAGAGGACGTGGACGCGTGGGCGAGCCACCTCGACGCGCTCGGGGCGACCGTCCTCTCGCGGCCCCGCACCCACCGCGACGGCGCGCGGTCCCTGTACCTCGCGGGTCCAGAGGGGCTCGTCGTGCAGATCATCCACCATCCACCGGCCCTCGTGCCGTAGCGTCCCAAGGCAAATGGCCCCCGTCCGGCTCGCCTTCCTCTGGCACATGCACCAGCCGCTCTACCGGGCGCCGGACACGGGCGAGTTCCTCTTGCCGTGGGTGCGCCTCCACGCGACGCGCGCCTACTACGACATGGCGTGGATGCTGGAGCGCCACCCCTCGGTGCGCTGCACCGTGAACTTCACACCGGTCCTCATGGAGCAGCTCGAGGCGTACGCGCGCGGCGAGGCGCGCGATCACTTCCTCGACGTCTCGCGCAAGCCCGCCCACGATCTCCTCCCGCAGGAGCGCCAGTCGGTGCTGCGCTCGTTCTTCATGATCGACTGGGAGACCGCGGTGAAGCCGCTGCCGCGGTACTGGGAGCTGCTCCAGAAGCGCGGCCGCGACATCCGCCACGTCGACCTCGCCCGGGTGGCGTCGGACTTCACGGACGACGAGATCGGCGACCTCCAGGTCCTCTTCAACCTCGCCTGGTTCGGCTTCGGCGCGCTCGAGGACGACGACGGCCTGCGCTCGCTCGTGCGCAAGGGGCGGAACTTCGGCGACGGCGACCTGCAGTACGTCCTCGCGGCGCAGCAGCGCATCGTGGGCGAGATCGCCCCGCGCTGGCGCGCGCTCGCCGAGCGCGGGCAGGTCGAGCTCTCGACGACGCCGTACTACCACCCCATCCTCCCCCTCGTCTGCGACACCGACGCCGCGCGGCGGGCGATGCCGCAGGTCACGCTGCCGCCTCGCTTCGCCTGGCCCGAGGACGCGCGCTGGCACGTGCGCGAGGCGCTCGCCTCGCACGAGCGTCACTTCGGCCGGCGCGCCGCCGGGATGTGGCCGGCGGAGGGCTCGGTCTCGCCGGAGGCGCTCGAGGTGCTCGCCTCGGAGGGCGTGCGCTGGGCCTGCACCGACGAGGGCGTGCTCCTGCGCTCGCTCCCCGACGGCACGTCGCGGCTGCGCGCGCTCTACCGGCCGTGGCGGGTGCAGGCCGGCGCCGGCGAGGTCGCGATGATGTTCCGCGACCGGGGCCTCTCCGACCTCATCGGCTTCTCATACTCGCGCACCGCGGCGCCGGAGGCGGTGGCGGACTTCACCGCGCACCTCTCCGCGATCGGGGAGGCGTGGCACGACGATGGGCAGGAGGGCCCGGCCACGGTCGCCGTGATCCTCGATGGTGAGAACCCCTGGGAGCACTTCCAGTCGTCGGGGAAGGACTTCCTCGAGGCGCTCTACCGCAGGCTCGAGGCGGGCGACATCCGCACCGTCACGATGAGCGAGGCCACCGCCGGCGCGCGCGGCCCGGTCGTCCCGCGCATCCACTCCGGCTCGTGGATCGAGGCGTCGTACCGCATCTGGATCGGCCACGAGGAGGACCGGCGCGCCTGGGCCGCGCTCGGCCGCGCTCGCGACGCGCTGGCGAGGGTCGAGGCCGCGCCGCCGCCCGGGCTCGCGCCCGACGTCCTCGCGCGCGCCCGCCGCAACCTCTACGCGGCCGAGGGCTCCGACTGGTACTGGTGGTACGGGGACGACTTCCACACCGAGCTGGCCGCCGAGTTCGACGCGCTCTTCCGCTCGCTCATCGTGAACGCCTGCCAGCTCCTCGGCGCTCCGCTCCCCATCGAGGCGCTCGAGCCCATCAAGAAGATCCCCGCCGCGGGGGCGGGCGAGAGCATCCCCATCAAGGAGCCGACGCTCCTCCTCACCCCCTCGATCGACGGCCGCGAGACCACCTACTTCGAGTGGCAAGGCGGCGGCGTGTACCGTGCCGGCCAGGCGCGCGGCTCGATGTTCGGTGGCGCGCAGGCGTTCCAGGCGCTTCGCTACGGCTTCGACCTCGCGCAGCTGTACCTGCGCCTCGACCCCGCCGAGTCGCCGCAGCGCACGGGCGAGGCCTGCTCGAGCGTGAGGGTGGAGCTCGTCGCGGCGGCGGTGCAGGCGGAGGTCGAGTTCGACGCGACCCCGGACGGCGCGCAGCGGCCCGGACGCAAGGGCGCCGTCGAGCTCGGCAAGAGCGCCTTCGCCCGCGTGATGGAGCTCGCTCTGCCCTTCGCGCCGCTCGCGCTCGCGAAGGGCGATCGCGTCGCCTTCGCGGTGCACGTGCTCCGCGGCGGCGTGGTCCTCGAGCGCCTGCCGCGCTCCGGCTACGTGACCTTCAGCGTGCCCGACCAGGACTTCGAGCGGATCCACTGGCGCGTGTGACCCCGCCGGCGGGAACGCGTTGTATGATTCCGCGCCGTGGACGACGACACGCGAATCACCGGGTACGTGCCGCCGGCGCGGCCCGGCGAGGCGTGCCTCGTCGTGCTCCACGCACCGGTGGGGCGGCTCCTCGGGGCGCGCGTCGCCCTCGGCGCGCGCGAGGTCGTGCTCGGACGCGACGAGGAGTGCGCGCTCGTGCTCGACGCCGACGACGTCTCGCGCCGGCACGCGCGCGTGCGCAGCGGCGGCGAGTGCCACCTCCTCGAGGACCTCGGCTCGACCAACGGCACCTTCGTCGGCGACGAGCGGGTGACGGCGCGCGCGCTCCTCCCCGGCGACCTCGTGCGCCTCGGCTCGGTGGTGCTGAAGTACCTCGCCGGCGACGATCTCGAGGCGCTCTACCACGCCGAGCTGCGCCGCCTCACCTCCGAGGACCCGCTCACCGGCCTCGCCAACAAGCGCGCCTTCGCGGCGGCGCTCGAGCGCGAGGTGGCGCGCGCGCACCGCCACACGCGGCCGCTCGCGCTGGCGCTCCTCGACCTCGACCACTTCAAGGCGGTGAACGACCTGCACGGCCACCTCGCCGGCGACCACGTGCTGCGCGAGGTCGCGCGCGCGGTGGCGCCGCTCGTCGGGCCCGAGGAGCTCTTCGCGCGCGTGGGCGGCGAGGAGCTGGCCATCGTCCTCCCCGACGCGCCGCTCGACCGCGCCCGGGCGTTCGCCGAGGAGGTGCGGGCGCGCGTTGCCGCGGCGCCGCTCGCCTTCGAGGGCGCCCCGGTCGCGCTGACGGTCTCGGTGGGCGTCGCCGCGCTGGCGCCGGGCGAGGCGCCCGATGCGCTCGTCGCCCGCGCCGACGCGCGCCTGTACGACGCGAAGCGCGGCGGGCGCAACCGCGTGTCCTCCTGAGGCGCGCCACGCCATAAAGTCGGCAGCTCCGCCCGGGACGGGTTACATTCGGCGCGCGTGGGGAACCGCCGATCGCTCGCCATCCTGTTCGTCATCGTCTTCGTCGATCTCCTCGGCTTCGGGATGGTCATCCCGGTCATGGCGCTCTACGCGGAGCGGCTCGGCGCGCCCGACGACCGCATCGGCTGGCTCATGACGGGCTACTCGGCGATGCAGTTCGTCTTCACGCCGATCTGGGGGCGCCTGTCCGACCGCTACGGGCGGAGGCCGCTGCTCCTCCTCTCCATCGTCATGACCGCGGTCGGCTTCCTCGCCTACGCGCTCGCGAACGACTTCACCTGGCTCCTCGCCTCGCGCCTGTTCGCCGGCGCCGCGACGGCGAACATCGCCATCGCGCAGGCGTACATCGCCGACGTGACGCCGCCCGAGGGGCGGGCGCGCGGCATGGGGATCATCGGGGCCGCGTTCGGCCTCGGGTTCGTGCTCGGCCCGGCCATCGGCGGCCTGCTCTCGTCGGTCTCGCTCGCCGCGCCGGGCTACGCCGCCGCGGCGCTCGCGGCCGTGAACGGCGTCGCCGCCTTCTTCATCCTGCCGGAGCCGCCGGCGCGGGCCGTCGTCGCGCGGCGCGCGCGCCTCGCGGCGCTCGTGGACGAGCTGCGCCGGCCCGGCATCCGCCGGCTCATCCTCATCTACCTGTTCGCCATCCTCGCCTTCAGCGGGATGGAGTCGACGTTCGCCCTCATCGCGGCGCACCGCTTGTCGCTCGACCAGAAGCACGTCTCCTACGTGTTCGCCTTCATCGGCGTGGTCGTGACGGTGGTGCAGGGCGGCCTCATCGGGCGGCTCACGCGCCGCTTCGGCGAGCGCACGCTGCTCGTCGCGGGGCTCATCCTGCAGGCGGTGGGGCTCGCCTGCGTGCCGTACGCGGGCGGCATGCCCGGGCTCCTCCTCGCGTGCCTGCCGCTCGCGTTCGGGTCCGGGCTCTTCTCGCCGTCGGTCACCTCGCTCATCTCGCGCAGCGCGCGCGCCGAGGACCAGGGCGGGACGCTCGGCATCGGGCAGTCGGCGGCGGCGCTCGGGCGCATCGCCGGCCCCATCTCGGCGACGAACGCGTACCAGCACCTGTGGTTCGCCGCCCCGTACCTGGGCGGCGCCGCCATCATGCTCGCCACCGCGGCGCTCGGGTCGACGCTGCGGCCGTCCGACCCGCCGCTGCCGGGCGCGGAACCAGTGAGGGGAGGCTAGCGACCGATGCCTGAGCTGCGCAGGGATCCCATCGTCGGCCGCTGGGTCATCATCGCGACGGAGCGCGCGAAGCGCCCCGCCGACGCGCCGCGCCCGCTCGAGTCGCCACCGCCGGGGCTGTGCCCGTTCTGCCCGGGCCACGAGGACAAGACGCCGCGCGAGGTCTACGTCGCCGGCCGACCGCCGTCGGGCTCCGCGAACGCCCCGGGCTGGAAGGTGCGCGTCGTCCCGAACCGCTACCCGGCGCTCATGATCGAGGGCGAGCTCGAGCGCGAGGCGAACGGCATCTACGACAGGATGAACGGCATCGGCGCGCACGAGGTCATCATCGAGACGCCCGACCACGCGAAGGACCTCGGCGTCCTCACCGACGCCGAGGTGACCGAGGTGCTCTTCGCGTTCAAGGCGCGCGTCATCGACCTCCGCAACGACATGCGGTTCCGCTACATCCTGCTCTTCAAGAACCACGGCACGCCCGCCGGCGCGACGCTCGAGCACGCGCACTCGCAGCTCATCGCGCTCCCGGCCACGCCGCGCCAGGTGCAGGAGGAGATCGAGGGCGCGCGCCGCCACTTCGAGCACCGCGAGCGCTGCATCTTCTGCGACATCGTGAACCAGGAGCGGAAGGAGCGCACCCGGCTCGTCTACGAGAACGAGGAGTTCGTGGCCTTCGCGCCGTGGGCACCGCGGAGCCCGTTCGAGACCTGGATCGTGCCGAAGCGCCACGAGTCGAACTTCGAGATGGAGCCGAAGGAGCGGCTCGCCTACTGCGCCCAGGCGCTCCGCTCGACGCTCCGCCGCCTCGGCGCCGCGCTCGGCGACCCGCCCTACAACTTCATCGTGCACTCGAACCCGCTGCGCGACGCGGCGTCGCCCTCGTACCACTGGCACATCGAGGTGATGCCGGCGCTCACCCACGTCGCCGGCTTCGAGTGGGGCTCGGGGTTCCACATCAACCCCGTCCCGCCCGAGGAGGCGGCGGAGTTCCTCCGCCTCGTCGTGACCTAGGAAATGCGCGTCCTCTTCGTCGCGTCGGAGGTCGCGCCGTGGTCGAAGACGGGCGGGCTCGGCGACGTCGCCGCTGCGCTGCCCGCGGCGCTCGCGGCGCGCGGCCACGAGGTGAAGGTCGTCACCCCGCGCTACGGCTCGATCGATCCCGCCGCCCACGGGCTCGAGCGGCTGCCTCACGCGCTGCACGCAGGGAACGACTCCGCGGCGCTCCTGCGCGGCCGGCTCGGCGGCGCGGAGCTTTACCTCCTCGAGCACGAGCGCTTCTTCGGCGGCCGCAGGGGC
>JBJMQK010000162.1:0-6133 GCA_045802735.1 Anaeromyxobacteraceae bacterium
GACGGCCAGCGCATGTCGATCCACGAGGCGTCGCTGAAGTACGAGCAGGAGGGCGTCCCGCTCGTCGTCATCGCCGGCCAGGAGTACGGGACGGGCAGCTCGCGCGACTGGGCGGCGAAGGGGACGCGCCTCCTCGGCGTGCGGGCGGTCGTGGCCCGCTCGTTCGAGCGCATCCACCGCTCGAACCTCGTCGGCATGGGCGTCCTGCCGTGCCAGTTCGCCGACGACGCCTCCGCGCAGACGGTCGGCCTCGACGGGACCGAGCGCTACGACCTCGTGGGCCTCGAGGGCGGGATCACGCCGCGGCAGCGCGTGACGCTCGTCGTGCACCGCGCCGACGGACGGCGCGACGAGGTGCCGCTCACGCTGCGCATCGACACGCCGATCGAGGTCGAGTACTACCGCCAGGGCGGCATCCTGCCGTACGTGCTGCGCCAGATCGCGGCGCGCGCCTGAGGGCGCGACGATGCGGCGACGCTCGCGATGTGGGGTCTCGGGGGGAGAGTTTCTCCCCCCGGAGTGAGGCGCCGCCAGGCGCCGGATCTCACATGGCGGCGGGAGCGCCGCCGGAGCTCATTTCGACGGCCGCCGCCATGTCAGAGCCTGACGCTACCTTGCCGGGCAGAGGCTCCGCGATCCCGCGCGGAGTGAACAGCCGACGAGGTACGACCCGATGGCCGTGAAGGTGATGCTCGCTCCTGCGCTCGTGCAGCGCGCCGAAGCCCCCGTGAAGAGCGCCCGCGCGAGCGGCGAGGCGAAGCCGAAGCGGCGCCGGTCGTCGGTCTTCGACGCCGACGGCAACGAGGTCTTCATCACGCTCATGTGCCTCAAGTGCCACAAGATGCGGCCGCTCTCGCTGTTCGGGCTGCGCAAGATGGCGGACGGGGCGATCCGGAACCAGCCCTGGTGCCGGACCTGCCGCTCGGGGTCGAGCGCCGAGAACCCGAAGCGGCAGAAGCGCGCGGCCGGCGCGGAGGAGGGCGCCGCTGCGATCGCGGCACCCGCCGAGAAGATCGTCGATCCGGGGACGCTCGCCGCACAGGTCGTCCAGGCGCTGCACCGCGGCCGCGGGTAGCTGCGAGCGCCTGCCCGGCACTCCCCCGGACGGCGCGCCTGACCGCTCGCGTGCGGTGTTCGACCGGTCGGGTCCACGATCCGGCCGGACGGACGGATTGCGGACGAGGGCGAAGCACATGTAGGATTCCGCGTTCCGCTTCACCGCGCTCCCGAAGTGTCACTTTCTCGCTCCCCCGAGGAACCGCTATGCCCACCGAGAAGCCCAGGACGACGGCGCTGAAGGCGAAGCTGTACGAGAAGATCGAGGCGTTCCGCCCGCGGACGCAGCGGCTCAACAAGGAGTTCGCGAACGTCGTCATCGACAGCGTGAACATCGGACAGGCGCTCGGTGGCGCGCGCGACGTGCGCTGTCTCGTCACCGACATCTCCTACCTCGACCCCCAGGAAGGCATCCGCTTCCGCGGCAAGACGATCCCGGAGACGTTCGCGGCGCTGCCCCGCAAGGCGGGCTTCGAGCAGCCGACGGTCGAGTCGTTCTTCTACTTCCTGCTCACCGGCGACATCCCGACCTCCGAGCAGGCGGCCGAGGTCGAGGCCGACTGGAAGTCGCGCGCCGAGGTCCCGAAGTACGTCTTCGACGTGCTCCGCGCGATGCCCCGCGACTCGCACCCGATGGCGATGCTGTCGACGGGCGTGCTGGCGATGCAGCGCGAGTCGCAGTTCGCGAAGCGGTACGCCGAGGGGATGAAGAAGAACGACTACTGGGATCCGATGTACGAGGACGCGATGAACCTCCTCGCGCGCCTCCCCGGCGTCGCGGCGTTCATCTACCGCCTCAAGTACAAGAACGACCAGCAGATCGCGCCGAACCCGAACCTCGACTTCGGCGGCAACTTCGCCCACATGATGGGCGTCGCGAAGCCGTACGACGACGTCGCCCGCATGTACTTCATCCTCCACTCGGATCACGAGTCGGGGAACGTCTCCGCGCACACGACGCACCTCGTCGCCTCCGCGCTCTCCGACGCGTACTACTCGTTCTCGGCCGGCCTCGACGGCCTCGCCGGCCCCCTGCACGGCCTCGCCAACCAGGAAGTGCTGGGCTGGATCCAGAACGTGATGACGAAGCTCGGCGGCAAGGTGCCGACCGAGGAGGATCTGAAGACGTTCCTCTGGGACACGCTCAAGGGCGGTCAGGTCATCCCCGGGTACGGCCACGCCGTGCTCCGCAAGACCGACCCGCGCTTCACGGCGCAGAACGAGTACGCCCAGAAGCACATGCCCGAGGACCCGCTCTTCCGCCTCGTGAACATGATCTACAAGGTCGCGCCGGGCGTCCTCACCGAGCACGGCAAGACGAAGAACCCCTGGCCGAACGTCGACGCGCACTCCGGCGTCATCCAGTGGCACTACGGCGTCCGCGAGTGGGACTACTACACGGTCCTCTTCGGCGTCGGCCGTGCCCTCGGCGTCCTCGCGAACATCGTGTGGGACCGCGCCCTCGGCTACGCGCTCGAGCGCCCGAAGTCGGTCACGACCGACATGCTCGAGCAGTGGGCCGCCGCCGGCGGCCGCAAGGGCAAGGAAGACTAGCCCGCGCGCCGACCGTCCGCTGATGTGAAGAGAGCCGCCCTGACGGGCGGCTCTCTCTTTTTGCGTAGGGAAACCGGCTGGGCTCTTCTACTTCTCGAGCGGTCAGCGCCCCGCGATGAGCATCGGCTCGAGCCGCTGCCGCTCCTGATCGAATGCAGACCTCGCCGCCCCGTCGAGCTTCACCTGCCGGACCTGGTGGATCGCGAACGGGTCGAGGACCCGCCCGTCGCTCGCCTCGAGCTGGTAGTGGAGGTGCGGCGCGGTCGAGTGGCCGCTGTTGCCGGACTTCGCGATGACCTCGCCCTTCTTCACCTTGCGCCCCGGGCTCATCTCGCGCGGCGCCGCCTCGAGGTGCAGGAAGATGGCGCGCCGGCCGCTCTTCGCGTCGGCGAGCTCGAGGCAGTTGCCGTTCGCGCCGAAGTGCCAGTTGCGACGCGTGATCTCACCGTCGAACGGCGCCTTCACTGGGGTGCCGACCGGCGCCTTGAAGTCGACGCCCTTGTGGCGGCGCCCGTCGCGCAGGAGCGAGGTCACCTGCTCCCAGGTGTCGATGGGCGAGTCGACGAGGTGCTCCTCCACGTCCACGCCGTCGGTCGTGTAGTAGCGCGCGAACGGAGAGCCCTCGGCCTTGAAGCGGTACGCGGTGATGAGCCGCCCGAGCTTCTGCGAGCCGTAGCGCAGCGCGAGGACGATCGGCTCCTTCGTCGCGGGGCCGGCCTCCGTGATGGCCTGGATCTCGGTGGGCCGCGCGGTGGGCAGCTCGTAGAGCACCTCGAGCTTGTCGCCCTTGCGCGCGTCGCGCTGCACCTGCATCGACCAGACGAGGATCCGGTTCATGACCTGCGTGAGCTGCTCCGCCCACGCCTTCTCCCCCGCCGGCATCGCCGCCGACACGCTCTCCTCGAGCGGGCCCTTGAGCGTCACCGCGATGCGTCGGACGAGTGGCCCCTGGGGCGCGCTCGGCGGCGTCACGAGCGGGACGGCGGGCGGCTGCGCCGGGACCGCGTTCGCCTGGGCCCCACCAGCAGCGGGGGCGCCCTGAGGTGTCCCCTGCGCCGGCGCGGCGCCGGGCGCGGTCGGCGCGTTGCCACCTGCGGCAGCCGGGCCCGGGGCGGGGGTCTGCTTCGACGCGGTCGCGGGCTGAGCCTGCCCCGCGCCCTGTGGCGAGGTCCCCTCCGAGGCGGTCCTCCGACCGACGTAGAAACCACCGGCGGCTCCGATGCCGAGCAGGACCAGGGAGCCGAGCAGGCGCAGGATGCCGCCGCCGCGTGAGCCGGGGCGGCCGAAATCAGGAGAGTCGATCGACAGGTTGACCATGGACCACCGTGTGCTTGCGACGCGTCCCGAGGAACGCTCGGACGCGCGCGCCTGTTCCGGACGTCAGAAGAAGAAACGATCCACGACTCCGCGGCTCCACTCCATCACCGTGGGCCAGCCCACGATGGCGTCGAGCGCGGCGTCCGCCGCCTCGGCGTCCACCCGCGCCTCGACGAGGCTGGCGCTGCACCCGAGGAGCCGGCACGCCCCCGAGGCGCGCGCCTCGTGCAGGAGCGCCGCGGCGTGATCGCCGTCGCCGCGCGCCTCCACCGCCGCGGCGAGCGCCTCCCCGAAGAGGAACACGTCGACGCGATCGCCCATGGCCCCCGCGGCGAGCGCGCACGAGCCGGCGAGCCGCAGCGCGGTGGCGTCAGCGTGCGAGACGAAGAGGACCACCCGACCGGCCATGGGGCGCCTCCCATAGCACGGCGAGCGGCGCGGGTCGCGGCGAACCTCCCGCGCTCGGTCGCGCGCCGGCTGCCCATCCCGCGCCGCTCTGCTATAACGCGCGCGGCATGGCCGACGAGAAGAAGACCGAGATGCAGGGCCCGGTGGTGATCCGCAAGGGCGTCGTGACGCCGATCCCGCCGCAGGAGTCCGCCGCGGCGAAGTCCACCGCGCCGGAGAAGCGCGACGACCGCCCGCTCTGGCAACGCGTCGCCGAGGAGCAGCGCGGCGCCGCCGGCTCCGCGCCAGGCGCCGAGCCGAGCTCGGCGCCGTCGCGCGAGCCCGGCGGCCGCGGCCCCGGTGGCGGTCCGCGCGGTCCAGGTGGCGGGCGCGGCCCGGGTCGCCCCGGCCCCTCGCGCGGCGGTCCCCCCGGCGAAGGCCCCCGGCGCGAGCGGCCCCGGCGCGACCGCGACGACCGCGGCGCCTCGACTTCCGCTCCGCCCGACCCGGCGCTCCCCGCCGGCGCGCCCCCGCCGGCGCCCGACGTCGCCGTCGCCGACGAGGGGTCGTTCGAGGACATGCTCGCGGGCGCGGGCAACGCGCCGCGCCGCCGCTTCGCGATCGGTGAGAAGGTCGCGGCGAAGATCGTCCAGATGGGCCACGACGTGGCGTTCCTCGAGCTCGGCTCGGGCGTCGCCGAGGGGATGATCGACATCACCGAGCTGCAGGACGACGCCGGCGAGGTGGCCGCCCGCGTCGGCGACATCATCGACGCCGTCGTCGTGAAGGCCGGCGATCGCGGCGTGGTGGTGTCGAAGGGCCGCGGGGCTCCGAAGGGGCAGCGCGACCGCGAGGCGCTCGAGGAGGCGGCGCGCACGGGCCTCCCGGTGGACGGCGTCGTGAAGGCCGTGAACAAGGGCGGCCTCGAGGTGGAGGTGATGGGCCAGCGCGCCTTCTGCCCCGTCTCGCAGATCGACGTCCGCTTCGTCGGCGATCCGTCGACGTTCGTCGGGCAGAAGCTCCAGTTCAAGGTGCAGCGCGCCGACGGCCGCGACGCGGTGCTGTCGCGCCGGGCGCTGCTCGAGGAGGAGCGGGCGGACCGCGCGCGCAAGACGCGCGAGACGCTCGCCGAGGGCGCGGTGTTCGACGGCGTCGTCACGGCCGTGCAGGACTACGGCGCGTTCGTCGACATCGGCGGCGTCGAGGGCCTCGTGCACGTCTCCGAGCTGGCGTGGGACCGCGTTTCGAAGCCGCAGGATCTGCTCAAGGCGGGCGACGGCGTGAAGGTCCAGGTCCTGCGCATCGACCAGGACCCGAAGAAGGGCGAGCGCATCGGGCTGTCGGTGCGGGCGCTCGTCGAGAAGCCGCCCGAGCCCGACAAGCCTGCGCAGGCGCCCCGCCCCACCCCGCCGCCGCCGCCCAGGGTGGGCGACGTGGTGAAGGGGACCGTGGAGAAGATCGAGCCGTTCGGCCTGTTCGTGCGCTTCGCCGGCGGGCGCGGGCTCGTCCCGGCGAGCGAATCGGGCACGCCGCGCGGCGCCGACCTGCGCCGCAGCTTCAAGGTCGGCGACGAGATCACCTGCCTCCTCTCCGCCATCGACGAGCTGGGCCGCATCCGCCTCTCGAAGACCGAGGCCGAGGCTGCCGTCGAGCGGGCAGAAGCTCAGGAGTACATGCGCAAGTCGTCGCCGCAGCCGCGCGGCAAGGGCTTCGGGACCCTCGGCGACCTGCTCCGCGAAAAGCTGAAGAAGTAGCTGCGCCTGCCGTGGGCGTCTCAGACGCCCGCAATATCGAAGAAGTCGACCCGGCCGCTCTCGAC
>JBJMQK010000196.1:0-5800 GCA_045802735.1 Anaeromyxobacteraceae bacterium
GGCTACTCATGGACGCGCACCCCGAGCCGCAGCGCGGCCGCCAGGCCGGCGCCGACGAGGAGGATGTTCACCACCGAGAGCGCCGCGACGATGTCGATCGCGCCCGTCGCCCAGAGCGACACGATGAGCGACCCGATGACCTCGGTGCCGGGGCCGAGCAGGTAGACGCCGGTCGAGTACTCCCGGACGAAGATCATGAACACGAGCAGCCAGCTCCCGAGGAGCCCGAAGCGGATGAGCGGCAGCGTGACGTCGCGCCGGACCCGCGCCGGCCGCGCCCCGAGCGTCATCGCCGCCTCCTCGAGCTCGGGGCTGACCTGGAGCAGCGCGCTCGCCACGAGCCGCATGCCGTACGCGAGCCACACGACCGTGTAGGCGAGCCACACCGCGGCGATGGTGCTGCGGATCGGCGCGAGCGGCTTCACGAACAGGAAGACCCAGAGGAACGCGAGGCCCGCGACGAGCCCCGGCATGCCGCGCGGGACCATGACGAGGTAGTCGAGCACGCGCGCACCGGCGCCCTCCCAGCGGTGCGCCGCGAGGGCGACCGCGGCGTAGCAGGCCACGGCGAGCGCGGCGCCGAAGACGCCCAGGCCCGCGGTGTTGACGATGCCGCGCACCACGTTGCCGTAGCCGAGGAGCTCGCGGAAGTTGTCGAGCGTCACGACCTCGGCGAGCCGGACGCCCTCGCCCCACGTGCTCACGAACGCGCGGAGGAACACGCCCGACACCGGCACGACGACCGTCGGCACGAGCCAGGCGAGGATCAGCGCGAGCCCCGCCCAGCGCCAGCGGCCGATGGGCAAGGGCCGCGTCGCGCCGCCCTTGCCCCGCGTCGTGGCGAAGCGCGCCGAGACGCGGAGGACCCGCCGCTGCAGCCACACGAGCGGGAACGCGATCCCGACGATCACCACCGCGACCACCGCCATGAGCTGGTACGAGGGGACGCCGAGCCGGTTCGTGAGCTTGTAGAGGTACGTGGAGAGGACGAGGAGGCCCTCGGGATCGCCGAGGATGAGCGCGAGGCCGAACAGCTCGAACCCGAGGAAGAAGACGAGCACGCCGCTGTAGACGATGGCGGGCCAGACGAGCGGCAGCGTCACCGTCAGCGCGACGCGCGCCGTCCCCGCGCCGGCGACGCGCGCCGCCTCCTCCACGTCGGAGGGGAGCGCCCGCAGCGCCGACGAGGCGTAGAGGTAGACGTGCGGGATGTGCGTGAGCCCGGCGATCGCGACGAGGCTCGGCAGCGAGTAGAGGTCCCAGGGCACCTTCCCGAGGAGGCCCTGCACCGCCACCGACACGAACCCCACCGGCCCGACCGACACGACGTAGCCGAGCCCCATCACCACCGGTGACAGGAAGACCGGAACCAGCACGAGCGGCTCGAGCACGCGGCGGCCCGGCACGTCGGTGCGCGCGAGGAAGAAGGCCATCGCGCTGCCGAGCGGCACGGCGATCGCCGCCATCCCGCCGGCGACGAGGAGCGTCGTGCGGAACGCCCGGTGGAAGTCGCGGTCGGAGAGGACGAAGCGGTACGCCGAGAGCGAGAGCTTCGCGCTCGGCTGGAAGAACGGCGCGTCGAGGAAGCTCTGGTAGACGACGATGGCGAGCGGCGTGAGGACGGCCACCGCGGTGACCGCGACGGTGGCGATCCTCGCCCAGGGGGCCGGCGCGGCGCGCACGTGAACGGCCCGGCGCTACTTCGTCCCGAGCGCCTGCTGCCACTTCTGCAGGAAGTCGAGGCGCTTCGCCTGGTCGAGGTACTCGAGGAGCGCAGGGCCGACGGCGATCGGGCGCAGCGTCGCGCCGCGCGCCTTCTCGAGGGCGCCGGCGGTGTTCTCCCCGGCGACGTCCCGGCGGATCGCGAAGAGCGAGGCCTTGGCCATGATCTCCTGCGCGCGCGCCGAGAGCAGGTAGTCGAGGAACACCTTCCCCGCGTTCGGGTGGCGCGCCGCCTTGGGGACGAGCGCCACGCGCGACATGACGAGCGTGTAGTCCTTCGGGTAGACGATGCCGAGCGACGGGTCCTTCTTCTGCCGCAGCAGCGCGTACGAGGAGATCATGTTGAAGCCGATGAGGTGCTCGCCCGAGGCGATGCGCTCCATCATGGCGCCGGTGCTCGTGTAGAGCTTCACCCCGACCGCGCCGTACGCCTTCTCGGTCTCGGCGAACGCCGGGTCGTTCTTCGCGTCCTGGGTGATGAGGAGGAAGCCGAGCCCGCTCCGCTCCGGGTCGTAGGAGGTGAGCTTGCCGCGGAAGCGGTCCGGGTTCGCGCGGAGCAGCTTCGTCAGGTCGGCGTGCGATTGCGGCACCTCCTCCGGCTTGAGCAGCCGCTTGTTGTAGACGAAGGTGATGGGCTCGAACGTCGTCCCGAACGCCTGGTTCTTCCAGGACGTGCCCGGCGGGAGCGCCGCCGCCTCGGGGCTCGCGTACTCCGCCGCGTAGCCGTCGTTCGCGAGCTTCACCTGGAGGTCCATCGAGGAGCTCCAGAGGAGGTCGCCCGTACCCGAGCTGGCGGCCGCCTCCGAGACGAAGCGGTTGTAGACCTCGGTGCTGTTCATGTCGTCGTACTCGACGGCGATCTTCGGATACAGCGCGTTGAAGTCCTTCACCAGCGGCGCCGTCGACGAGGAGTCGGTCGTCGAGTACACGACGACCTTCCCCGCCTTCTCGGCGGCGGCGACGCCGTCGGGCGCCGTCGCCGGGCCCGCGGCGGCGCGGGCGGTCGTCCCGGCGAGCGAGAGAGCGGCGCAGGCGAGCGCTCCGAGCAGGCGGTGAGGTCGGGCCATGGTCATCCCTCCGTGAACGTGTGTAGCGCCGGCCGGCCCGCCGCGCCTATTTGCCCACGGCGCCGCCGAGGTAGGCCGCCTGGACGCGCGGGTCGCCGGCGAGCTCCTTCGAAGGCCCCTCGAGGGCGATGCGCCCCCGCTCGAGGACGTAGGCGTGGTCCGACACGGCGAGCGCCAGGCGCGCGTTCTGCTCCACGAGCAGGATCGTCGTCCCGTCGCGGTGGATCTCGGCGACGAGGTCGAAGATCTGCCGCACGAGCTGCGGCGCGAGCCCCATCGACGGCTCGTCGAGCATGAGGATGCGCGGCCGTGCGAGGAGGCCGCGCGCGATGGCGAGCATCTGCTGCTCGCCGCCGGAGAGCGTGCCAGCGGGGGCTCGGCGTCGCTCGCCCAGCACCGGGAAGCGCCGGTACTGCTCCTCGACGCGTGCGGCGCGCTCCGCCTTCGGCACCGCGCGCGGGCGGCTCTCCGCGGCGACGACGAGGTTCTCCTCGATCGTCATGCGCGCCAGGATCGCCCGCCCCTCCGGCACGAGCACGATCCCCTCCTCCACCGTGCGGTGCGGCGGGAGGCGCGTCACGTCGCGCCCCTCGAGCGCGATCGCGCCGGCGCGCGGCGGGACGAGCCCGCAGATCGCGGCGAGCGTGCTCGACTTCCCCGCCCCATTCGGCCCGATGAGCGTCACGATCTGGCCGGCGCGGACCGAGAGCGACACGCCCCGCACGGCGTGCACGTGCCCGTAGGCGACGTGGAGGTCCCGCACCTCGAGCAGCGGCCGCTCGCTCACGCGTCGCTCCCGAGGTACGCGGTGACGACCGCCGGGTCGCGCGCCACCTCCGCCGGGCGGCCGCGCGCGATGACCTTCCCGAAGGAGACGACCGTCACCCGGTCGCACACGCTCATCACGAGCGGGACGTTGTGCTCGACGAGCAGCACCGAGTGGCCCTGCTGCGCGACCTCGCGGATGAGCGCGCCGATCGCCTCGACCTCGGCGGGGTTCATGCCGGCGGTGGGCTCGTCGAGGAGCAGCACGCGCGGCTGCGACCCGAGCGCGCGCGCGATCTCGACGCGGCGCTGCTCGCCGTACGACAGGTTCGCGGCGCGCTCGCGCGCCCGGTCGGCGAGGCCCACGCGGGCGAGGAGCGCCTCGGCGCGGGCGCGGGCGCTCCGCTCCTCGTCGGCGGCGGCGCGCAGGAAGAGCATGCGCCGCCAGAGCGGCGCGCGCCTGCGCAGGTGCTCGCCGACGATCACGTTGTCGGCGGCCGAGAGCGCCGGGAAGAGCCGGATGTTCTGGAAGGTGCGCGTGACGCCACGCGCCGCGATGCGGTTCGGCGCGAGGCCGTCGATGCGCTCGCCGTCGAGGCGGATCGCGCCCGCCGTCGGCCGGAGCACCCCCGACACAAGGTTGAGGAGCGTCGTCTTCCCCGCGCCGTTCGGGCCGATGAGCCCGTGCACCTCGCCCGCCGCCACGTCGAACGTGGCGCCGTCCACGGCGCGCACGCCGCCGAAGACGCGCTCGACGCGCTCAAGCGAGAGGAGCACGCGAGGCCCTCCGCGCGGCGCGCCGCTCGCGCAGCGCCGCCGGGAACGACACGATCCCGTTCGGCAGGAACAGGATGACGACGAGGAGCACGAGGCCGTTCACGAAGAGGCGCACCGGCCCGGGCTGGAGCCCCACCTGGCTCGACACCTCGCGCAGCACCTCGGGGAGGATCGTGAGGAACGCGGCCCCGACGACGGCGCCGAGCGGGCTCGCGACGCCGCCGACCACGGCGTACACGAGCATGTCCACGACGCGGCCGAAGCCGTAGCCGCTCGGCGCGACCATGAAGGTGAGGTGCGCCTCGAGGCCGCCGGCGAGGCCCGCCAGCGCCGCGCCGACCGTGAACATCGCGAGCTTGTGCAGGGTGGTGTCGATGCCCATCGTGCGCGCCGCTGCCTCGTCCTCGCGGATCGCCTCGAGCGCATAGCCGCTCCTCGAGCCGCGCAGCCGCAGGAACCCGAACACCGCGCCCGCGAGCGCGACGTAGACGACGAGGAGCGAGGTGCGCTGCGGGATCGCGACGAGCCCGAGGGCGCCGTTCGTGTAGTCCCAGTTCACGAACCCGAGCCGCACCACCTCGCCCCAGCCGATCGTGGCGATGGCGAGGAAGACCCCGCGCAGCCGCAGCACCGGGAGCCCGAGCGGCGCCGCGACGAGCGCCGGCAGGAGCGTCCCCGCGGCGAGCACCGCCGCGAACGGTAGCGACGGCGCGTGCAGCGTGAGGAGCGACGACGCATACGCGCCGAGGGCCATGAACCCCGCGTTCGCGAGCGAGAGCTGGCCGCACATGAGGGTCGCGTACACCGACAGCGCGAGGAGCGCGTTCACGCCGATGAACCCGACGAGCGATTCGTAGGTGAGCCACAGGTCGCGGAGCGCGTCGAGGGTCATGCGGGGTCAGGCGACGCGCGTCGCCGCCTGTCCGAGGAGGCCGCGCGGGCGCAGGAGGAGGACGAGGAAGAGCACGCCGAAGGAGACCGCGTCGCGGTAGCTGGAGCCGAGCTTCGCGACGGTGAACACCTCGACGAGCCCGAGGCCGAAGCCGGCGATCACCGCGCCCGGCATGCTCCCCATCCCGCCGAGGATGATGACGGCGAGGCCCTTCAGCTCGACGCTCCGCCCCACGTCCGGCGAGATGCTGTTGAACGCGAGGCCGAAGAGCACGCCCGCCGCGCCGCCGAGCGCCGAGGAGATGAAGAAGGACGCGGCGATCACCCGGTCGACGTCGACGCCGAGCACCCGCGCCGCGAGCGGGCTCTCCGCCACCGCGCGGATGTGCCGCCCGAGCCGCGTGCGCTGCAGCAGAACCGTGAGCCCGATCATCATCACGACCGAGATGCCGATGATGACGAGCTGCACCTCCGAGACGACCGCGCCGCCGAGGTGGAGCTGGCGCTCGGGGACGGAGCCGAACGGGAAGCGCGAGACGTCGGGGCCCCAGACCTCGAGCGCGATCGACTCGAAGATC
>JBJMQK010000241.1:0-3340 GCA_045802735.1 Anaeromyxobacteraceae bacterium
TTACCTCGTCGCGGCGGCGCTCGCCGCGGCCCAGCCGCGCGGCGCCGGCATCGCGCTCGTCGCGGCGGCGCTCGGCCTCGAGGGCGCGGCGTGGTGGGCGCGCGGCGGCCTCCGCGCCGGAGCGCTCGCGAGCGCGCTCCACGCGGCGTTCCTGCTCGCCTTCGCGCTCCTCTACCACGGCGTCCTCGGCGCCCGCATCGCCGCGGGTCGCCGCGCCGAGGAGGCCGCCCTCGAGCGCCGCCGACGCGAGCTCGACGAGCGCGCGCGCCAGCTGCGCCTCCTCGCCGGGTCGAGCGACGCCGGCGAGCCCGGCGAGGACGATCGCACGGAGCGCGCCGAGCGCCTCGCCGAGGCCGCGGTGCTCGAGGCCGACGCCGCCGTGCGCGGCCTGCTCGACGTGGCCGAGCGCGCGCTCCGCGCCCACACGGTCGCGGCGTGGCTCCTCACCGACGACGACCGCGAGCTGCGGCTCTGGGAAGGGCGCTCGCGGAGCGACGCCGCCCTGGCGCGGCAGCTCCCCGCGGGCGAGGGGCCGCTCGGCGGCGTCGTGAAGCGGCGCGCACCGCTGCGCCTCCACGGCGGGGTCAAGGCGGCGAACCACTACGCCGACGGCCTCCGCCCGAGCGCGCTCGTCGCGGTGCCGCTGCTCGCGCGCGTCGGCGGCCACCTGCGCGGCGTGCTCGTCGCGGATCGCGTCGAGGCCGAGCCCTTCACCGAGAGCGACGAGCGCCTGCTCGCGACGCTCGCGGGCGAGCTCTCGCGCGCCGCGCTCGCCGAGCGCCTGCTGCAGGAGGGGCGCGCCAGCCGCGACGAGAAGGAGCGCTTCTACCAGGCGATCGAGCGTCTCAACCGCGCCGCGAAGCCCCGCGCCGTGTTCGACGCCGTGCTGGGCGCGGCGGGCGAGATGGTGCCGCTCGACTTCGGCGCGGTGACGCTCGTCGAGGACCGCGAGGGCGCGGTCCACCACCGCGTCGCCCGCGCGGTGGTGGACGGGAAGAGCGCCGGCGTGGAGGGGCTCGAGTTCGCCGACAACGGCGGCCTCGTCGCCTCCGCCGTCCGGCTCGACGCCGCGCTCCCCGGGAAGGAGCTGCGCCTGCGCGACGCGGTCGTGTTCGACGACGCCACGCGGCTCGAGGGGCTCTCGTCCCTCAAGGTGTTGCCGCTCCGCGCCGGCGAGGCCGTGCTCGGCACGCTCGTCCTCGGCACGCGGAAGCCGCAGGCGTACGAGGCGGACGCCGTGCGCCAGCTCGAGATCGTGGCGCTGCAGGCCGCGCAGTCGATCCAGCGCGCGCGCCTCTTCGAGGAGACGGAGCGCCTCGCCACGACCGACGGCCTCACCGGTCTCGTGAACCACCGGACGTTCCAGCTCCGCCTCGACGAGCACCTCGCCTCGGCGCAGCGCTACGGGAAGAAGCTCTCGCTCCTCCTCACCGACATCGATCACTTCAAGTCGGTGAACGACACCTACGGCCACCCGGTCGGAGACGTCGTGCTGAAGGGCGTCGCGAAGATCCTGCAGAAGGAGGCGCGCACCACCGACGTCGCGGCGCGCTACGGCGGCGAGGAGTTCGCGCTGGTGATGCCCGAGACCGACCTCGCCGGCGCGCTCGAGGCCGCCGAGCGCATCCGGGTGAAGGCGGGCGAGGCGCTCTTCCGCACGGAGCAGGGTGACGTGAGGGTGACGATCTCGATCGGGGTCGCCACCTTCCCCGCGGACGCGCGCACGAAGGCGCAGCTGGTCGAGGTCGCCGACGCGGGCCTCTACCACGCGAAGCGTCACGGCCGGAACCAGACCGTGGCGCTCGCGGCGCTGCGCGGCAAGAAGCGCCCGCCGGCCGCCTAGCCGGAAGGGCTGCTCGCGGTGGCGGCAGGCTGTTAAGATCGCGCCGCAGCGCCACCCGTCGCCTTCGCGGAGCCGGCGAACTTGAAGAAGAACTTCATCCTCGACACGAACGTCCTCCTCCACGACCCGCGCTCCATCTTCGGGTTCGGGGACAACAACGTGGTCGTCCCGATCGTCGTCATCGAGGAGATCGACAACTTCAAGCGCGACCTGTCGTCCCTCGGCCGCAACGCCCGCCAGGTGAGCCGCTACCTCGACGAGTTCCGGCTCCTCGGGAAGCTCGGCGACGGCGTCTCCCTCGGGCCCGAGCGCGGCACCATCCGCGTCGTCATCAGCGACCGCAAGCTCGGCAAGGAGGTGACGACCGACGGGCACGCCGTCGACAACCTCATCCTCGCGACCGCGCTCGACCTGCGCGACCGGGAGAAGGTGCCGGCGGTGTTCGTGACGAAGGACACGAACCTGCGCATCCGCGCCGACGCGCTCGGGCTCCACGCCGAGGACTACGACGTCGAGGAGGTGAACCTCGACACGCTGTGGACCGGCGTCGACGAGGTCGACGTCGACGCGGCCGAGGTGAACGAGTTCTACACGACGGGCGCCGTGGCGGTGGAGCCCACGGCGGAGCCTCCGCCGCCGAACGAGTTCGTCGTGCTGCGCGACCGCGCGAACCCGCAGCACAGCGCCGTCGGCAAGTACAGCGCGACGCGCCAGGCGTACGTGCCGCTCATCAAGATGCCGAAGGAGGGCGTCTGGGGGATCCGGCCGCGCAACAAGGAGCAGTCGTTCGCGATGGACCTGCTCCTCAACGACGAGGTGCGGCTCGTCACCATCGTCGGGAAGGCCGGCACCGGCAAGACGCTCCTCGCGATCGCCGCCGGGCTCCAGAAGACGATGGAGGAGAGCGTCTACCAGAAGCTCCTGGTGTCGCGGCCCATCTTCCCGCTCGGCCGCGACATCGGCTACCTGCCCGGCGACATCCAGGACAAGCTCAACCCCTGGATGCAGCCGATCTACGACAACCTCGAGCTGCTCCTCGGCTTCTCCAAGGCCGAGAAGAAGGAGGGCCGCTCGCACCAGGAGCTGATCGACCTCGGCTACATCGAGATCGAGCCGCTCACGTACATCCGCGGCCGCTCGCTGCCGAACGTGTACATGATCGTCGACGAGGCGCAGAACCTCACGCCGCACGAGGTGAAGACGATCATCACGCGCGTCGGCGACGGGACGAAGATCGTCCTCACCGGCGACCCGTACCAGATCGACAACCCCTACGTGGATGCCACGAACAACGGCCTGATCCACGTCGCGAACCGCTTCAAGAACGAGCGGCTCGCCGGCCACGTCACCATGTCGAAGGGCGAGCGCTCGCCGCTCGCGGAGCTCGCGGCGAACCTGCTGTAGCCGAGGCGCTCGTCGCCGCAGGAGGCGGCGCGGCGGGAAGCGCGGCGCGCAGCGACGCGCGAAGGGACCCGCCGAGCAGGGGTGGGGGCCCCG
>JBJMQK010000332.1:0-13122 GCA_045802735.1 Anaeromyxobacteraceae bacterium
GAACGCCACCGCGCCGTCGCGCAGCTCGTCCTCGAAGTGGGCGTTCTCCGCGCCCGGGATCGCGTCGGCGAGCTCCGCCAGCGCGAGGTCGTGGGTCGTGACGAGGCCGATCGCGCCGCGTCCCAGGAGGCTGCGTAGCACCGCCTCCGAGCCGATGCGGCGATCGCGGGAGTTCGTGCCGGCGAGGAGCTCGTCGAGGAGGAAGAGCGCGGGCGGGGCCCCGCTCGCCAGATCGAGCACCTGGCGCAGGCGCGTGATCTCCGCGAAGAAGCGGGAGCGGCCCTCGGCGAGCGAGTCCTGGATCCGCAGTGTCGCGCCGAGCCGCAGCGGCGAGAGCCGCAGGCGGCGGGCGCGCACCGGCGCGCCGGCGAGCGCCAGCACCGCGTTCGCCCCGATGGTGCGGAGGAGCGTGCTCTTCCCCGACATGTTCGAGCCGGAGACGACGAGGAGGCGCGCCCCCTCGCCGAGCCGGACGTCGTTCCGCACGCAGCGGTCCTCGGGGAGGAGCGGGTGCCCGAGGCCCTCGGCCTCGTAGCGGGCGCCGCCGTCGTCGAGCTCGGGGTAGGGGTCCTCCGGGTGCAGGAAGGCGTGCCCGGCGAGCGAGGCGAGCGCCTCGAGCTCGCCCGTCGCCTGGAGCCAGCCGCGCAGCGCCCGCCCGTACTCCGCCCGCCAGCGCTCCACCGCGAGCGACCCGTGGACTCGCCACAGCAGGAGGAAGGCGACGGGCGCGAAGAGCTGGTTCTCGGCCCAGGCGGCCCGGTCCACGGTGCGGGCGAGCTGGGCGATGCGGTGCGACGCCGTGCCGCGCCCCTGGCCGAGCGCGGCGCCGGGCCCGGCGCCGAGGGCGCCGCGGAGCGCGGTGAGCTTCGGCGCCCGGAAGGGCTCGCGCTCGACGCGCGCGAGGAGCGCCGAGAGGACCTCCAGCTCCGCCGCCGGGCGCTCGACGCCTGCGAGGACGTGTGCGATGGGCACCTTGAGGAGCCGGAGGAACATCCAGTCCGCGAGGACCAGGGCGGCGAACGCGACGCCGGGGACGACGCCGGCGAACCAGCCGACGAGCGCCGCCATCGAGGCCGCCCCGAGGAGCGCCGCCGGTGCGGCCGGCCAGCGCGGCATCGCGCGCGGCGCCTCCCCCCACGCGGCGAGGCGCTCCGCGTCCACCTCCGAGCGCACGTCCTCGCCGGCGACCGCGAGGTCCTCGCGCAGGTCGAGCCGCGGCGCCAGATCGGCGACGGCGGCCTGGCGCGCCCGCACCTCCCCGGCGGCGGCGGGCGCGAGGAGCATCGCCGCGAGCGCGTCGGCGCCGGGGCGGGTGCGCGCCGCGCACAGCAGCTCGAAGAGCGCGCCCCGGCCGAAGAGGTCGAGGTCCTGCGCGTACGGGTGATCCTCGGGCGCGTAGCGCTCGCCCGCGTCGCCCGTGCCGGCGTGGGCGAGGTCGGCCCGCGCCAGCGCGTCCTCGTGGAAGCGCACCGCGCGGCGCGCCCGCGCGAGCGCCTCGAGCGCGCGGCCGTGGAGGACGACGAGCCCGAGGAACGCCGCGCCGGGGGCGAGCGCCCAGCCCCAGGCCGCGCGGCGCGTGAAGGCGAGGCCGGCGATCGCGGCCAGGGCGAGGAACGCGGCGAGCCTCCAGCCCGCGATGCGCGCGTCGCGGCGCTCCAGCGCGGCGACGGTGGTGCGCCGCGCCGCGAGGCGCTCGCCGAGGAGGGCGCGGGGGTCGTGCATGCGCCGACAGCGTAGCGGAGGACCGCGTCCGTGACCTGCGCTAAGAAAGGGTCGGGAGGAAGTCGACCATGGAAAGGCCGCCGCTGTCCGTGCCCGTCGCCCGCGGCGACGACGACCTCGCGCTGCTCGCCGCGATGGCCAACCGCCACGGGCTCGTCGCCGGCGCGACCGGCACCGGGAAGACCGTCACCCTGCGCGTCCTCGCCGAGGGCTTCTCGCGCCTCGGCGTGCCGGTCTTCATGGCCGACGTGAAGGGAGATCTCTCGGGGCTCGCCCGCGCCGGGGAGCCGGACCCGCGGCTCGACGAGCGGGCCCGCGCGGTCGGGCTCGCCTCGCTCGAGCGCGAGGCGGCGCCGGTCGTGCTGTGGGACGTCTTCGGCAAGGCGGGCCACCCGGTGCGCCTCACGGTCTCCGAGATGGGGCCGCTGCTCCTGGCGCGCATCCTCGGGCTGAACGAGGTGCAGGAGGGCGTCTTGCACCTCGCGTTCAAGGTCGCGGACGACGGGGGGCTCCTGCTCCTCGACATGAAGGACCTCCGCGCCATCGTGCAGCACGTGGGCGACCACGCGACCGAGCTGCGCGCGTCCTACGGCAACGTGTCCGCGGCGAGCGTCGGGGCGATCCAGCGCGGCCTGCTCGCGCTCGAGTCGCAGGGCGGAGGCGCGCTCTTCGGCGAGCCGGCGCTCGATCTCGACGACCTCATGCAGGCCGGCGAGGGCGGCCGCGGCGTCGTCAACATCCTCGCCGCCGACGAGCTGGTGAAGAGCCCGCGCGTCTACGCGACCCTGCTGCTCTGGCTCCTCTCCGAGCTGTTCGAGCGGCTCCCGGAGGTGGGCGATCCGGAGAAGCCGCGCCTCGTCTTCTTCTTCGACGAGGCGCACCTCCTGTTCGACGAGGCGCCGCGGGCGCTGCTCGAGCGCGTCGAGCAGGTGGTGCGGCTCGTGCGCTCGAAGGGCGTCGGCGTCTACTTCGTCACGCAGAACCCGCTCGACGTGCCCGACGCGGTGCTCGGCCAGCTCGGCAACCGCGTCCAGCACGCGCTGCGCGCCTTCACGCCGCGCGACCAGAAGGCGGTGCGCGCGGCCGCCGAGACCTTCCGCCCGAACCCCGCGGTGGACGTCGCGGGCGCCATCGGCGAGCTGGCGGTGGGCGAGGCGCTGGTGTCCTTCCTCGACGCGAAGGGCACGCCCGCGCCGGTCCAGCGCGCGCGCGTCTACCCACCGCGGAGCCGCCTGCGCCCGCTCACGCCCGAGGAGCGCGCCGAGGTGGTGCGCGGGTCGGTGCTGCACGGCCACTACGAGGCGCCGGTCGACCGCGAGTCGGCGTACGAGAAGCTCCGCGCGCGCGCCGGCGAGGCCCAGGCGGCGCCGCGCGAGGGCGCGCCGCGGGGAGGCGGCGGGCGCGCGGCCCCGCGCGGCGGCGGCGACGCGATGGACGTCCTGCAGTCGGTGGCGAAGAGCGCGGCGCGCGCGGCCGGGACGCAGCTCGGCCGCGAGATCATGCGCGGCGTCTTCGGCTCGATCTTCGGTGGGCGCCGGCGGTGAGCGCGCCCGCCGGCTTCCCCGCCGCCGAGGAGATCCGCGTCGGGATCTCCTCGTGCCTGCTCGGCCAGAAGGTCCGCTACGACGGCGGGCACAAGCTCGACCACTTCGCGACGGACCTCCTCGCCCGGTTCGTGACCTTCGTGCCGGTCTGCCCCGAGGTCGAGGTGGGGATGGGCATCCCGCGCGAGGCGATCCGGCTGGAGCGCCGCGCCGGCGCCGTGCTGCTCGTCGCGCCGAAGAGCGGGACCGACCACACCGAGGCGATGCGCGCGTTCTCGGAGGCGCGGGTGCGCGAGCTCGAGGCGCTCGACCTCTCCGGCTACATCCTCAAGAAGGACTCGCCCTCGTGCGGGATGGAGCGGGTGCGCGTGTGGGGCGGCAAGGTCGCGACGCGCGATGGGCGCGGCGCCTTCGCGCAGGTGCTGATGGAGCGCCTGCCGCTCCTCCCGGTGGAGGAGGAGGGCCGGCTCCGCGACCTGCCGCTCCGCGAGAACTTCGTCGAGCGGGTGTTCGCCTACCGCAGGGTGAAGGACTTCTTCGCGGCGCGCTGGAAGCTCGGCGACCTCGTGTGCTTCCACGCCGCGGAGAAGCTCCTCGTCCTCGCGCACGAGCCCGCCGCCTGCACGCGCCTCGGGCGCCTCGTTGCGCAGGCGAAGGCGCTCCCGCGCGCCGAGGTGGCGCGCCGCTACGCGGAGGGCCACGCCGCTGCGCTCGCGAAGCTCGCGACGCGCGGCTCGGGGTGGAGTACCTGTCCGCGCAGCGCTACCTCGCTCCGCACCCGAAGGAGCTGATGCTGCGGAACCACGGAGAGCGACGCTCACGAGTACTTCTGGGGCGGGAGCAGGCGTCCGCTCCGTCCCCGACAGGGCGTCAAAATCCTTACTCGTTTTCCGGTGCTGCGAAGAATCGTCCACCCAGACCTCTTTGGTGACCGCATCGGCTTGCCGCCGCCGGCACCTCACCTCAGCTTCCCGAGGAGCGAGATGCCCCCGACGACACGGCCACTTTCGCGCGACCGCGCCGCACCCTCCGCGGGCCCCGGATTCGCGGAGCGCTTCTGCGCGGTGCGAGCCCGCACCGCCGCGCTCGCGGCGCCGCTCTCGCCCGAGGACATGGTGGTGCAGTCGATGCCCGACGCGAGCCCCGCGAAGTGGCACCTCGCGCACACCACCTGGTTCTTCGAGGCGTTCCTGCTCGCGCCGCGCGAGCCCGGGTTCGCGCCGTTCCACCCGCGCTACACCTTCCTGTTCAACTCGTATTACGAGGCCGTGGGGCCCAGGCATCCGCGGCCGAGGCGCGGCCTCCTCACGCGCCCGTCCGCGGCCGAGGTGATGGCGTACCGCGCGGCCGTCGAGGAGCGCGTGCTCGCGCTCGTCGCGCGCGGGCTCGACCGCGACGCCGCGGCGATCCTCGAGCTGGGACTCCATCACGAGCAGCAGCACCAGGAGCTCCTCCTCACCGACGTGAAGCACCTCCTCTTCCAGAACCCGCTCCGCCCTGCCTACGCGCCACGGCTCGCGGCGGGCTCCCCGTCCGCGCCGCCCCTCGCCTGGACCGAGTACCCCGGGGGCGTGCAGGAGATCGGGCACGCCGGTCCCGGCTTCGCCTTCGACAACGAGGGGCCGCGCCACCGCGTCTTCGTCGAGCCGTTCGCGATCGCCTCGCGCGCAGTCACGGCGGGTGAATGGCGGGCCTTCGTCGAGGACGGCGGCTACCGCACGCCCGCGCTCTGGCTCTCCGACGGCTGGGCGAAGGTGCAGGCAGAGGGCTGGGAGGCGCCGCTCTACTGGGAGAGGGACGGCGGCGCCTGGACGCTCTTCACGCTCCACGGCGTGCGTCCGCTCGAGCCCGCGGAGCCGGTCGCGCACGTGAGCCTCTACGAGGCCGACGCGTACGCGCGCTGGAGCGGGGCGCGCCTGCCGACGGAGGAGGAGTGGGAGCTCGCCGCCGGGGGCGCCGTCGAGGAGGGCGCGCTCGCCGACGGCGGACGGTACCACCCGGCGGTCGCAGGCCGCGGCCGCCCGGCCCAGCTCCTCGGCGACGTCTGGGAGTGGACGCGCAGCGCGTATGCGCCGTACCCGCGCTTCCGCGCCGCGGAAGGAGCGCTCGGCGAGTACAACGGCAAGTTCATGTCGGGCCAGGTCGTCTTGCGCGGCGGCTCCTGCGCGACGCCTGCCGGGCACGTGCGCCCGACCTATCGCAACTTCTTTCCGCCGGAGGCCCGCTGGCAGTTCTCGGGCGTCCGGCTCGCCAGGGAGGCATGATGCTCGAGGAGCTCGAAGCCGTCGCCGTGCAGGAGGGGGCGAGCCCCGCCGTCCCGGACGAGCGCGCCGCGTTCCTCGGCGACGTGCTGGAGGGGCTGGCCGCGCCGCAGAAGCAGATCCCGTGCAAGTGGCTCTACGACGCGCGCGGCTCGCATCTCTTCGAGCGGATCTGCTCGCTCGAGGAGTACTACCCGACCCGCGTCGAGCTCGGGATCCTCGAGAAGGACGTGCGCGGCATGGCGGCGCTCCTCGGGCCCGGCTGCGCGCTCATCGAGTACGGCGCGGGCTCGGGGCTCAAGACGCGGCTGTTGCTCCAGCACCTCAGGGACCTTGCCGCTTACGTCCCCATCGACATCTCGGAGAGCGCGCTCACCGGGACCACCGCGCGCCTCGGCCGCGACTTCCCGAACCTGCGCGTCCTCCCGGTGTGCGCCGACTTCACCGCGCCGCTCGACCTGCCGCTCGCGGGGGTGCGCGCGCGGCGGCGTGCGGTCTTCTTCCCCGGCTCCACCATCGGCAACCTGCACAAGCCCGAGATGGTGGCGTTCCTGCGCGAGGTGGCGCGCCAGTGCGGGCCCGGCGGCGGGCTCCTCCTCGGCGTCGACCTGCGCAAGGAGCGCGCGGTGCTCGAGCGGGCGTACGACGACGCCCGAGGCGTCACGGCGGCGTTCAACATGAACCTCCTCGTTCGCGCCAACCGCGAGCTCTCCGCCGACTTCGACCTCGGCGCGTTCCGGCACGAGGCGCGCTGGGAGGGACGCTACGGGCGCGTCGAGATGCACCTCGTCTCGCGGGCGGCGCAGGTGGTCACGGTGGGGGGCGAGCGCTTCGCGTTCGAGCCCGGCGAGACGATCTGGACCGAGTCGTCCTACAAGTACGAGCTGCGCGAGCTCGCCGCGCTGGCGGCGCTCGCCGGCTGGCGCTGCGAGCGGACCTGGACGGACGAGCGCGCCTGGTTCTCGGTGCAGTACCTCACGACGTTCTAGGCCTGCGCGCCGGCCGCGGCTCGATTAGGCTCCCCCCGCGCGTGACCGCTCGTGACGGTGTGTCAACGGCGCGCCGCAGGGAGAACGCATGCTGAGCCCCAAGATGCTCGACGCGCTGAGCAAGCACGTCGATGCCGAGATGTACTCGGCGCACCTGTACCTCGCGATGAGCGCGTACTGCGAGACGAAGGCGTTCAAGGGCTTCGGGCGCTGGCTGCGCGCCCAGCACCTCGAGGAGCTGGAGCACGCGCGCAAGATGCTCGACCACGTGCTGGCGCGCGGGGGTCACCCCACGCTCGGCGCGATCGCGGCCCCGCCGCGCGAGTTCGGCACGATCACCCAGGTGTTCGAGGCGGTGCTCGCGCACGAGCGGCGCGTGACCGAGTCGATCCACGGGGTCTACGGCGCCGCCGTCACGGAGAAGGACGCCGCCTCGGCGATCTTCCTGCAGTGGTTCGTCGAGGAGCAGGTCACCGAGGAGGAGTCCGCCGCGGAGATCGTCGACAAGCTGCACATGGTCGGCGATCGCCCCGGGGCGGCGCTCTACCTCGACAAGGAGTACGGCAAGCGCGGCAAGGCCGCGACCTGACGCGCGCGGGACGGCGCCCCGTCCCGGGAGGAGCCCGAGGTGCACCCCACCGAAGACCGGAATTTTCGCCTGCCGCCGTCGCCGCGGCCGGTGCGCTACGAGGCCACGCTCTCGCTCGACCTCGCCGCGCGCACCTTCGCCGGGCGCGAGGTGGTCGAGCTCGAGCTCGCCGCGCCGGCGCAGGAGATCGTGCTCCACGCCGCGGAGCTCGCGGTGGAGCGCGCCGTCGCCCGCGGTGCGGGTGGCGAGCGCGCCGCGACGCGCATCGAGCGCGCCGCCGCGAGCGAGACGGTCCGCCTCGGCTTCGACGCGCCGCTCCCCGCCGGGCGGGTCGCCCTGGAGCTCGCCTGGACGGGCAAGATGAGCGCCGGGCTGCGCGGGCTCTACCGCGCCGGCGAGGTCGCCGTCACGCAGTTCGAGGCCGCCGACGCGCGCCGCGTCTTCCCGTGCTTCGACGAGCCGGCGTTCAAGGCGACGTGGGCGCTCACGCTCGACGCGCCCGCCGACGCGGTCGTGCTCTCGAACGGCACCCCCGCGCCCGCGCGGCGCGACGGCGACCGCCAGCGCGTCGCGTTCTCCGAGACGCCGCCGCTCCCCACCTACCTCGTCGCGCTGGCGTGCGGGAAGCTCGCCGCCGCCGACGCCGTCACGGTGCGCGGCATTCCGGTGCGCACCTGGGCCGTGCCGGAGAAGCTCGCGCTCACCGCGTTCGCGCAGGAGGTGGCGGTCGAGGTGCTGCCGCGCCTCGAGGACTACTTCGGGTTGCCGTACGGGTTCGGAAAGCTCGACCAGGTCGGCGTCCCCGACTTCGAGGCGGGCGCGATGGAGAACGCGGGCCTCATCACCTTCCGCGAGGCGGCGCTCTTGCTCGACCCGGCGACGGCGTCGCTGGGGGTGAAGAAGCGCGTCTCCGAGGTCGTGACCCACGAGCTCGCGCACCAGTGGTTCGGCAACTGGGTGACGATGGCCTGGTGGGACGACCTCTGGCTCAACGAGGCGTTCGCGACGTGGATGAGCTTCAAGATCGTCGACGGCTGGAGGCCCGACTGGCGCGTGTGGCTCGACTTCGGCAGCGGCAAAGCCGCGGCGCTGCACCTCGACGCGCTGCGCTCGACGCACCCGGTCCGCGCCGAGGTGAAGAACGCCGAGGAGGCGACGGAGAGCTTCGATCTCATCACCTACGAGAAGGGCGGCGCCGTCCTCCGCATGATCGAGGGCTACCTCGGCGAGGCCGCCTTCCGCGAGGGCATCCGCGCGTACATGCGGCGCCACGCGAAGGCGAACGCCGTCGCGGCCGACCTGTGGCGCGCGCTCGCCGAAGCGTCGCGCGAGCCGGTGGACGAGCTCGCCGATGCGTGGATCGGGCAGCCCGGCTTCCCGCTCGTGCAGGTCCGGCGCGAGGGCCGGACGCTGCGCCTCGCGCAGCGGCGCTTCTTCTCGGAGCCGGGGGCCGCGTCGGGCGAGACCTGGCCCGTGCCGCTCGTCGTGCGCTACGAGGACGCGGGCGGGGTGCGCGAGGCGCGCCACCTCCTGCGCGGCGCCGCGGGGGAGCTCGTCCTGCCGGGCGACGGCGAGGTGCGCTGGGCGACCGCCAACGCGGGCTCCACCGGGTTCTACCGCGTCGCCTACGACGAGGCGTCGCTCGCGGCGCTCTCCTCGAACGTGGCGCGGCTCGCGCCGGCGGAGCGCATCGGCCTCCTCGCCGACGAGTGGGCGCTCGTGCGCTCGGGGCTCCGCGACGTGGGCCTCTTCCTCGACCTCGCCGGCTCGTTCGGCGGCGAGACGGACTACGCGGTCGTGGACGAGCTCGTCGGCCGCCTCGCCGCCATCGAGGTGCGCCTCCTCGCGCCCGACGTCCGCGCGCGCTTCCAGGCCTTCGTCGCGCGCCTGCTCGGACCGGCCTTCGCGGCCGCCGGGTGGGACGCGGCGGCCGGGGAGGGCGACGCGCCGAGGCTCCGTCGCGCCGCGCTCGCGCGCGCGCTCGGGCTCGTCGCGCGCGACCCGGCGGTCGTCGCCGAGGGCGCGCGGCGCCTCGATCGCTTCCTCGACGGCGATCGCGGCGCGCTCGAGGCGAACCTCCACGACGCGGCGGTGATCATGGCGGCGCGCGGCGGCGACGCGGCGCTGTTCGAGCGCCTGCGCCAGCGCTTCAAGGTGGAGCCCGATCCCGCCTTCCAGCGGCGCTACCTCGTCGGGCTCGCGCTCTTCGAGGCGCCGCCGCTCGCGGCGAAGGCGCAGGAGCTGGCGCTCGGCGAGGAGGTCCCGCTGCAGGACGCGGCGTCGTTCATGGGCGCCCTCCTCGGGAACCGCACCGCGCGCGAGGCGTTCTGGCGGACCGTGCGCGACCGCTGGGACGCGATCCACGCCCGGGTCGGCGGCGCGCCCATGCTGCTGCGGCGCATCGTGGAGGCGGTGGGCCAGCTCCCCGAGCGGCGCCACCTCGAGGAGGCGGAGGCGTTCTTCGCGGCGCATCCGCTCGCGCCGGCCCGGCAGGCGGTCGCGCAGACGCTCGAGCGCATGCACCAGGACGTCGCGCTGTGGGAGCGCGCGGAGCCCGCGGTCGGCAAGTGGCTCGCCCCGCGGTAGGTTGAACGCGGTGAGCGCCCACCGCCCGACGCCGCCGCCGGTCTTCGCCGTCACCATCATCCCGTTCGCCGCCGCGGTCGGGTACGTCACGATCGCCGCGCCGTACTGGCTCGCGGTGCGCGGTGCGTCGGTCGCCGCCATCGGGACGATGTCCGGCCTCGCGATGGCGCCCCACGCGTTCAAGGCGCTGTGGGCGCCGGTGCTCGACGTCGGGGCGCGGCGCCGCGCCTGGTACCTCGGGATGTCGGTGCTCACCGCGGCGCTCATCGCGGTGCTCGCGCTCCTCCCCGCGCCCGAGGCGCACCTCGGCGTCTTCACGGCGCTGGCGTTCGTCGTGAACTTCGCCGGGACCACCGCCTGCGCCGCCGCCGACGGCCTCATGGCGATCACCTCCGCCCCCGATCGGAGGGGCGCCGCGGCCGCGTGGCGCATGGCCGGCAACGTGGGCGGCACGGGCGTCCTCGGGGCCGGCATCCTGTGGATCGCGGCGCGCACCTCGGTCCCGATCGCCGGGGTCGCGCTCGCGATCGTCGTGCTCCTCGCCGGCACGGCCGCGATCCCCATCGACGAGCCGCGCGAGCTCGTGGCGGGCCGCGCCGGGTCGGCGGCGCGCGAGGCGGTCCACAAGCTGGGCGTCATCCTGCGCGACGTCTGGCAGATGGTGAAGAGCCGCGACGGCTGGACCGCGCTCGTCATCTGCGCCGTCCCGGTCGGCGCCGGCGCGCTCACGAACCTCTTCTCGGCGCTCGCGCCCTCCTACGGCGCGAGCGAGGACCGCGTCGCGTTCGTGAACGGGCTGTGGGGCGGCATCGTCGGCGCGGCGGGGTCGTTCGCCGGCGGCTGGATCGCCGACCGCATGAACCGGCGCCTCGCCTACGCGCTCTCCGGCGCGCTCATCGCAGCGTGCGCGCTGGCGATGCTCGCGGGGCCGATGAACGAGGCGACGTACACCTGGGGCACGCTCGCGTACAACTTCGCGACCGGCGTCTCGTTCGCCGCCCTCGCGGCGTTCATCCTCGAGCTCGTCGGCCACGGCGCCGCCGCGACGAAGTACACGCTCTTCATCGCTGTCGCGAACCTCGCCTCGAGCTACGTGACGGCGCTCGACGGCTGGGCCTCGGAGGTGCGGGGGCTCGGCGCTCGCGGGACCATCGCCGCCGACGCGATCCTCACCGTCGCGGGCATCGCGGTGCTGCTGGCGCTCGCCTGGTGGACGCGCGGCGCCGCCGCCGCCGGTCGCGCGGACCCCGCCGGTGTTCCCCGCCTGTAGGCGCGCGGAAACCGAGCAAGAGCTTTACCTTTTCGAGGGAGACCGGCGCTGCGCGACGGGCGTGTGCCGGGCCGGTGCATCGCCAAGTGCTTCGTCGCAACGAGCGCCCGCAGGGGGCCGCGGCCACCGAGACGGCGGCGCCGCCGGTCTTCTATCGTTCGCTGCGCGAGTTCCTGCGGCAGCTCCCGCTCGTCTCGCAGCGCTTCTGGATCCTGGTCGTCGCGACCGGCGTCATCTCGGGCCTCGGCTCGGTGTTCCTGCTCGAGCTCCTGAACGTGGTGAAGCGCCTCGCCTGGGGCGAGGGGGCCGCGACGCCGCTCGCCGCCTTCGCCGCGGCGTCGCCCGTCCGGCGGGTCGCGGTGCCGGCGCTCGGCGGGCTGATCGTGACCGCCGCGATGCTGCTCGTGAAGCGGCGCCTCGGCGGCCACGGCACCTCCGGCATCATCGAGGCGATCTGGGTCCACCAGGGGCGGCTCCAGTTCGGGCGCGCGCTCCTGCGCGGCGTGGTCTCGATCGTCGCCGTGGGCATGGGCGCGTCGCTCGGGCGGGAGGGCGCGCTGCTCCAGACCGGGTCGGCGGCGGGCTCGTGGCTCGCGGACCGCTTCCGCGTGAGCCGGCGCCAGGCGCGCCTCCTCGTCGCGTGCGGCGCCGCGAGCGGCATCGCCGCGGCGTACAACGTGCCGATCGGCGGGGCGCTGTTCGGCCTCGAGGTGCTCCTCGGCAGCTTCGCGCTCGAGCTGTTCGGCCCGATCGTCGTGAGCTGCGTCACGGCCACGATCATCGCGCGGGTGCTCTCCGGCGCGGCGCCCATCTACGCCGTCCCGGCGTACGAGCTGATGCGGCCCTCGGAGGCGCTCGTCGGCCTCGCGATGGCGCCGCTCCTCGGGGTCGCGTCGGCGGTCTACGTGAAGGTGCTCGGGTGGGTCGAGGTGCAGATCTACCGCGTACCGTCCGGGCTCGCGCGCTTCCTCCCTCCCGTGGGCATGGCGGTCGTCGGGCTCGCCGCGATCCGCTTCCCGGATCTCCTCGGCAACGGCTACGACTCGGTGAAGTCGGCGCTCCTCGGCGACATGGCGCTGCCGCTCCTCTTCGCGCTGCCGTTCATGAAGCTCGCGGCGAGCGCCCTCTGCGCCGGCGTCGGCGTGCCCGGCGGTCTCTTCACGCCGTCGCTCTTCTACGGGGCGCTCCTCGGCGGCGGGCTCGGCGAGGTGGCGCACCGGCTCATGCCCTCGCTCGGCGGCTCCCCGAGCGCGTTCGCGCTGGTCGGGATGGCCGGCGTGCTCGCCGGGACGACGCACGCCTCGGTGTCGGCGGTGCTCATCATCTTCGAGCTGACCGGCGACTACGGCGTCATCATCCCGCTCATGCTGACGTCGATCGTCGCCGCTGCCACGAGCCGCGCCATCGAGGTGGACTCGCTCTACACCGCGCCGCTCCGCCGCCGCGGGGTGAAGCTGCCGGAGCTGCCGCGGCCGGAGTGGCTCAAGGTGACGCCGGTCGCGGCGCTGCTCACCCACGACCCGCAGGTTGTCCCCCCATCGACGCCGTTCAAGACGGTGCTGCCGCGGCTCCTCGCGCTGCCGCCCGCGCACGACCTGTACGTCACCGGCGAGACGGGCGAGCTGCTCGGCGTCATCGCGCTCGACGCCCTCAAGGGAAACATCCCGGACGAGGGCGTGCTCGGCATGATCGTCGCGGCCGACGTGATGGACGAGGACGTGCGCCCGATCACCACCGCGATGACCCTCGCCGAGGTGGCGGCGCGCTTCGCGGAGGAGGACCTCGAGCGGCTGCCGGTGGTGGACGACCGGAACGTGCTCGTGGGGTCGATCTCGAAGCGGAACGTGCTGAAGCACGGGAGGTTCTGAGGCCCGGAAGGACTCACCCTGGGTCGGTCCCGTACCACGTGTACGGCCCTGGATCCGGGGCGCGCGAACGGATCCGACCTTGCATGGCCGTGCCGCGATGCATCTGCGCACCGTGGCGAACGCCTCCTCGGACCCGACGCCACGGCTCGCGGAGCGCTACCCGCGCGTCGCCGCGTACCTCGAGAGCCTGCCGCGCGGGCTCGCGTCGCATCCGCAGTGCGAGGCGCGGAGCAGCATCGTCGTGCACTTCCTGGCCGGCACCGAGCGCGTGGACGAGCCGCTCCCGCGCGAGG
>JBJMQK010000366.1:0-8928 GCA_045802735.1 Anaeromyxobacteraceae bacterium
AGACGAGCCACGTCCGTCGCGTTTACGACAAGCACCATCCGCGGGCGTGAGCCGCGGCGCCCGGGTCGGCGGCGCACCGCCTGGCGGGGGCCTGACAGTGGAGCGTGCTAGCTTCCGCCGGGGTGCCCGCCCGGGGGAACACCGTGCGGCTCCCGAGCGTTGACCCTTCGGTCACGCGCTGCTAGACATCCGTCTTTTTGAGGGGTTAACCGCTTGGGCTTCGACCTGCTCGCCGGGGTGAAGATCCTCATCCCGCTCATCCTGTCGCTCTCGGTCCACGAGTTCGCGCACGCGTGGGCGGCGTGGCGGCTGGGCGACGACACGGCCTCGCGAGCGGGGCGCCTCACGCTCAACCCCATCGCGCACATCGACCCCATCGGCACGCTGCTGTTGCCGCTCCTGGGCATCCCCTTCGGCTGGGCGAAGCCGGTGCCGATCGACCCGTCGCGGTTCCGCCGCGGGGTCCGCATGAGCACGGGCACCATGATCACCGCGGCGGCGGGGCCGCTCTCGAACGTCCTCCTGGCCGTGATCTGCACGATCGCGTACGGCCTCTCGCTGCGCTACGCGCCGCAGTTCGCGATGCCCGGCTCGGGCGTGCGCGAGCTCTTGCTGATGATGATCCAGCTCAACGTGGCGCTGGCGATCTTCAACATGATCCCGGTGCCCCCGCTCGACGGCAGCCGCGTGGTCGAGGGGCTCATGCCGCTGCGTTTCCGGGCGGCCTGGGAGAGCTTCACGCGCCTCGCGCCGTTCTTGATCCTCGCCGTGTTCATCGGGGCGCGGTACATCATGGCCGGTCCGATGAGCGCCGCGTACGGGCTCCTCGACCGCCTGCTGAACGTCGTCGCCGGCGCCTGAGCCAAGAGGAACGGATGCAGAAGCCCTCGGTCGTCGTCTCCGGGATGCGCCCCACCGGGCGCCTCCACCTCGGCCATCTCCACGGCGCGCTCGCGAACTGGGTGCGGCTCCAGGCCGAGGCGCGCTGCTTCTTCTTCAGCGCCGACTGGCACGCGCTCACGACGAACTACCACGACACCGCCATCATCAAGTCGGCTGAGCGCGAGATGTTCGTCGACTACATCGCGGCCGGCGTCGACCCGCAGCGGTGCACGCTCTTCGTCCAGAGCCAGGTGAAGGAGCACGCGGAGCTGTTCCTGCTCCTCGGCATGATCACGCCGCTCGGCTGGCTGGAGCGATCGCCGTCCTACAAGGAGATGCGCGAGAACATCACCGACCGCGAGCTCGCGCTCTACGGGTTCCTCGGCTACCCCGTCCTCATGACGGCGGACATCATCCTCTACAAGGCCGCGGCGGTCCCGGTCGGCGCCGACCAGGTCGCGCACCTCGAGCTCTCGCGCGAGATCGCCCGCAAGTTCAACAGTCAGTACGGTCCCGTCTTCCCCGAGCCGAAGCCGCTCCTCACCGAGGCGCCCAAGATCCTCGGCACCGACGGGCGCAAGATGTCGAAGAGCTACGGCAACGCGATCGACCTCGGCGAGAGCGTCGAGGCGACGACGAAGAAGATCATGGGGATGGTGACGGACCCGGCGCGCAAGCTGCGCAAGGATCCGGGCAACCCCGACGTCTGCGGCATCTACTACCTGCACAAGGTCGAGAGCGACGCCGAGACGGTGAAGTGGGTCGACGTGAACTGCCGGACGGCGGGGATCGGCTGCGTCGACTGCAAGAAGAAGCTGCTCGAGAAGCTCGGCCCGCACCAGGCCGAGATGCGCGAGCGCCGCGAGGCGCTGCTCGCCCGCCCCGGGGATCTCGACGACCTCGTCGAGCTGGGGAACGGGAAGGCGCGGGCGGTGGCGTCGCGGACCATGGACGAGGTGCGCGCGGCGATGAAGCTGTAGCCGCGCGTGAGAGGCGAGACGCAGGCGTGACCGCCGCCCCCGGAAAGAGGCCGCCGCCCGACGAGGCGCGCGAGGTCGCGCCCGATCGCGCGGCGCTCGACGCGTTCCGGGTGACGTTGCCGGCGGCGAGGCCGGGTGAGCCGCCGTTCGAGGGTCCGCTCGACCTGCTCCTGCACCTCGTGAAGGAGCACCAGCTCGACCTGTTCGACATCCCGATCGCGCGCATCACCGAGAGCTACCTCGCGACGCTCGAGGCGATGCGGGAGCTCGACATCGACATCGCGGGCGAGTTCCTCCACATGGCGGCGCAGCTCATGCTCATGAAGAGCAAGCTGCTCCTGCCGCGCACCGAGGTCGCCGAGGACGCGGAGCCCGACGCGGAGGCGGCCGGCGATCCGCGCGCCGAGCTCGTGAAGCGGCTCCTCGAGTACCAGAAGTACAAGGAGTCGGCGGAGGAGCTGGCGCGCCACGACCTCCTCGACCGCGACGTGTTCGCGCGGCGCGTCCGCCCCGCGGCGCCGCCGCCGGTGGACGGGCCCGAGGGGCTCGCCGACGTCTCGGTGTTCAAGCTCATCGAGGCGCTCGACCGCGCCGTGAAGAACGCCAAGCCGGAGTTCGGGCACGAGGTCGTGACCGACCGGCTCTCGATCACCGACGCCATCTCGCGCGTGGCCGAGGTGCTGCGCGCGCGCCGGCGCGTGAGCTTCGAGGAGCTGCTCACCGGCCCGGAGGGTGAGCGCCACACGCGGTCGGGGGTCATCGCCACCTTCCTCGCGCTCCTCGAGATGGCGAAGCTGCGGCTCGTCCGCATCACCCAGGCGCCCGCCGACGAGGTCGGCCCCGGCGGCGAGATCGTGGTCGAGGCGAACGACTCGCTCGGCGACGGCGCCGTCGCGGCGACGGAGGATTACCGGTGACCGAAGAGACGCTCCCCGCAAACCCCGTCTCCACCTCCGAGCTCGAGGCCCTTCAGGCCGCCGAGGAGGTGAAGGCCGATCCCGCGCTCGACGAGGTCGATCCCGCGAGCATCGAGCTGCAGGACGGCGAGAAGGAGGAGTCCTTCGAGAAGCTCGCCGCGAAGGCGAAGAGGCTCTCCGTGGAGCGGGTGCGCGCCGTCCTCGAGGCGCTGCTCTTCCTCGCCGACAAGCCGCTCACGGTCGACGAGCTGCGCGCGGCGACCGGCATCGAGGTGGCCGTCCTCCAGAAGCAGCTCGGGAAGCTCGCCGGGCACTACCGCGATGGCGTCTGCGGCATCGTCCTGCACGAGGTCGCCGGCGGCTGGCAGCTCCGCAGCGCGCCCGACGTCGCCGACTACGCGCGCCGCTTCCTCAAGGTGAAGCCGCAGCGCCTCACCCGCGCCGCGCTCGAGACGCTCGCCATCATCGCCTACCGGCAGCCGGTGACGCGCCCCGAGATCGAGGAGATCCGCGGCGTCGACTGCGGCGCCGTGGTGAAGGCGCTGCTCGAGCGGAAGCTCATCAAGATCCTCGGCAAGAAGGAGGAGCCCGGGCGTCCGATGCTCTACGGGACGACCCGCGAGTTCCTCGAGTTCTTCGCGCTGAAGGACCTCGCCTCGCTGCCCACGCTGCGCGAGTTCCACGAGCTGTCGGAGGAGCACCGCGACATCGTGGAGAAGGAGGCGCCGCCGCAGGAGGGGCCGCGCCTCGAGGGGCTCGTCGCCGAGCTCAGCGACCCCGCGCTCCGCGCGGCGCTCGACGCCAGGCACGCCGAGAGCGAGGCGGCGCTCGACGAGCTGGAGCGCGCCATCGAGACCGCCGACGCGCGCTCGCGGGCCGCGAGCGACGCGCTCGACCCGAAGCCGCCGACCCCCGAGCCGGCGGCCCCCGGCGACGCACCGCCGCCCGAGGCACCGAAGCCCTGATGGAAGAGCGACTCCAGAAGTACCTCGCGCGCGCCGGCGTCGCCTCGCGGCGCAAGGCCGAGGAGGTCATCACGAGCGGCCGCGTGACCGTGAACGGCGAGCGCGCGACGGAGCTCGGCACGAAGGTCGATCCCGCGCGCGACCTCGTCACCGTCGACGGGCAGCCGGTGACGGCGCGCGACGAGGCCGAGCAGCGCTACTACCTCCTGTACAAGCCGCCCGGGTGCGTGACGACGCTCTCGGATCCGCAGGGGCGCCCCACGGCGGCGTCCTACCTCGACCGCGTCAAGGAGCGCGTCTTCCCGGTGGGCCGGCTCGACTACGACGCCGAGGGCGCGGTGCTCTTCACGACCGACGGCGAGCTGGCGAACCGGCTCGCGCACCCGCGCTACGGCCACCAGCGCGTCTACCTCGCGAAGGTGAAGGGCGAGCCCGAGGCGGCGTCGCTCGAGCGCATGGTCTCGGGCCTGCGCCTCGAGGACGGGCCGGCGAAGGCGATCGAGGTCACCGTCCACGAGAAGGCGGAGCGGAACACCTGGATCCGCATCGTGGTGGGGGAGGGGCGGCACCACCTCGTGAAGCGGCTCTGCGAGGCGGTGGGGCTCCAGGTCCTGCGCCTGTTCCGGCCCGAGTTCGGCGGCGTCTCCGTCACCGGGCTGCGGCCGGGCTCGTACCGGGCGCTCACCCCTGACGAGGTCGGCGCCATGAGGCGCGGCCTGGGGCTCGGCAAGGGAAAGGGCAGCGACGCTCCGGGCGCGCCGCCCGCGCCCTCTCGCCAGCACCCGAAGGCCGCGCGCCGGCACGGGCACGGGCCGCCGGCGGCGCGGAAGAGGGACGAGGAGTAGACGCGCCCTTCGACTCCGCCCTGCGGGCTACGGCCCGGTGCCGGTCGCGGGCGGCGGCATCGGCGGCGGCGCCGTCGTGCCGTACACCGGCGGCGGGGCGTGCGGCGGCGTCCCGAAGCGCGTCCGCAGCACGACCCCGAAGACGAAGAGCCACGCCGCGATCCAGGCGAGCCACCCGATGAGCGGGATGTGCCCGATGGCGACGAGGATGGCCGTGCCGATGGCGAGCTGGACGATGGCGCCGCCGCGCTCGAAGCGAAACGGCAGGGCCCGCCCGAAGTGCAGCGCGAGCGCCGTGTAGCCGAGCACCGTCGCGACCGCGAGCGCGAGGACCACGACCGCGATGAACGGGATCCCCACCACCGTCGCGACGAGCAGGATGATCGCCACCGGCACGGCGAGGGTCCCGAGGACGCCCGTGAGCACCGCCTTCACCGGCGCGTGCACGAGCGACCCGGTGAGCGTCTCGATGCGCCGCGGGAACACGACGAGCACGAGGAGCCCGAGCCCGAAGAACACCGCGAACTGGAGGAGCAGCGTCCCGAGCCGCCACAGCGTCGAGTGGTGCCGCGTCGGCCCGAGCGACTTCGTCCCGACGAGCGTGAGCAGCCCGCCGAGTCCGGGCACGTCGATGCTCGTCTGCTGGCCCTCGACCTCGCCGCCCTCGTCGATGATGATCCGGCCGCCGATGGAGACCGCGTCGGCGCCGACGCGCGCGCCCGGCGAGACGTGGATGTCGCCGCCGATGGCGACCACCTCGCGCTCGACCGACACGCCGGGGCCGAGCTCGATCGAGCCCATCACCGCCGTGATCTGATCGGCGGTCGCGCCTGCCTCGAGGCGGACGCTGCCGAGCAGCACGACCACCTCGCGTGCCCGCTCGCCCGGGCCGATCACCTGATCGCCGCGCAGCACGCGGTCTCCGCCGTGGCGGCGGGGCTTCGGGCCCGGCGCGTCCTCGCCCTCGTCCGCGTCCTCCTCGGGGGCGGCCGCCGCCGCGCCGCCGTCGCGCTTCGCCTCGCGCTTCGCCTCCCGTGCGTCGCGCTTCGCGTCGCGCTGCGCGTCCCGTGCGTCGCGCATCGCGTCGCGCACCGTCTCGTCGATCTCGCGCCCGAGGTCGCCCTCGAACGAGAGCCCGCGCTTGCCGCCGCGGATGACGAGGCTCGGACCGCTCTCGCGCGAGACGGTGATCACCGCGCCCTGGCGCGTCGCCACGAGCCCGGCCTGCGAGAGCAGCGCGCGCAGCACGTCCTCGACCGGCGCGTCGCGGAACTGTCCGTTGACCGCGCCGCGTAGCCCGGGCGGCAGCATGATCGAGAGTCCCGCCGAGGAGGCGACCTTGCGCAGCGCGTCGGCGATCGGGACGTCGGCGAGATCGCCGCTGAAGCGCTTGCCGCTCGGCGCGTCGAACCCGCTCAGGACCGGCACCTCGGCGGGAGGGGCGGCGCTGCCCGGGGCGACCGTCACGGTGTTCCCGCGGCGTCTCGCGACGAGCGGAGAGCCCTCGAGGATCGCGTCGAGCGCCTCCTCCACGGGCGCGTTCCTCACGGCGACGACGAGCTTGTGCTCGCCGAGGCGGCCGGTGTTCGCGACGAGGTTCCAGCCCGCCGCCGCCGCCACCCTGGCGAGCGCGGCGTCGACCGAGAGGTGGTCGTCGAGGGTCACCGTCTTGCCCGACGGTTTCGCCGGCCAGTCGCCGAGGCGCTTCGCGTCCGACGTCGCCGCCGGCGGCGCAGGCGGCCGGGGCGCGCGCGGGACCGCAGGCGGGGCGGCGGCGAGCAGCGCGAGCAGGGCGGCAATGACCATGAGGGCCTCGGGCGGGCGGCGCTAGGCGGTCGCGTGCGCGGCGCGCGGCGCGAGCCGCGACAGCGCGTAGAAGAGCGGGAGCGCGAGGGCCGCCGAGCCGAGCGCGATCTGCACGCGCAGCGCGCGGAGGAGCGGCGCACACACGTCCGCGCCGACCGAGAAGGCGGTGGCGGCGTCGCGGATGCCGCCGGAGAGGCGCGAGAAGACCGGGGCCCACGCGTTCGCGCCCAGCAGCGCGAAGATGACGACCGCGGCGCACGCTGCGGCGCCGAGGATCCCGAGCGCGAGCCGCCGCTCCCAGGCGCGCGCCGCCTCGCGGGCGTCGATCCGCGCCATGACCGCGTCCGTGAAGTCGGGCGGCGGCAGCGGCGCGTCGAGGCCGGCGAGCGCGTCGCCGAGCGCCCGGTACGACTCGACCAGCACCTGGCACTCGGCGCAAGCGCCGGCGTGCGCCTCGTACGCCTCGCGGAGCCGCTCCGCCAGGAGCCCGTCGACGAGGCTCTGCGCCTGCTCGTCCGTGAGGTGGGGCTTCATGATGCGTCCTCCTTGGTCTCGAGCATGCCGCGGAGCTTCGCGCGCGCGCGATGGAGCCAGGTCATCACCGTGCCGATGGGGATCTCCATCGTCGAGGCGATCTCCTTGTAGCTCATGTGCTCCACGTGGAAGAGGTGGATGACCTCGCGATAGTTCGGCGGCAGCGCCGCGACCGCGCCGCCGAGCGTCGTCGCGACCTCGGCGCGCTCGAGCGCCTCGTCGGCGCGCGGCGCGGACGGATCGGGGAGCTCGCGCCGCTCGCCGTCGTCGGCCGGGTCGGCGTCGAGCTCCAGCCGGCGCGCGGCGGGGAGGCGGCGGCGCACCACGTCGATGCAGTGGTTCCGGGCGATGCGGAGGAGCCAGGGCGCGAAGGGCTGTGCCGGGTCGTAGGTCGCCATCGCTCCCCAGGCGCGCACGAACGTCTCCTGCGCTGCGTCGCGCGCCTCCTCCTGATCCTGCAAGAGCCGCACGCACAGTCCGTAGATGACCCGCTTGTGCAGCTCGACGAGCCGCGCGAACGCAGTCCGGTCGCCGCGCGCGGCGGCGCGCGCCAGGGAGGCCTCGGCCGGTGTCTCCAGCTCCACCGTTCCTCGAGCCTCCGCCGGCATCCAGGCCTCTCCGAGCGCCATCGCGGCAATCATGCGAGACGTTACGGGGAGTTGGCCCGCATATTTCAAACCATCGAAAGGGGCCGCTGCCGTCCCGAACGGGTCGCTCAGCCCAGGAGCCCGAGCGCGCGCTCCCCGAGCAGGATGGCGAGCCCCACCGCGAGCGTCGCGACGGTCACGACCGAGCCGTAGCGGAGGAAGCGCCAGAACCCGACCCGACCCCGCTCGCCCGCGAGCTCGAGGACGATGATGTTCGCGACGGACCCGACGATCGTGAGGTTGCCGGCGAGCGTGGACGCGAGCGCGGTCGCGAGCCAGAGCAGCGCCGGCTCCTTCATGTGAGGGATCCAGCGTGCCGCGAGGAGCACGAACGGCACGTTCGAGACGACCTGCGACGCGATCGCGGAGAAGATCGAGAAGACCACCGCCTGCCGCGGCGCGCCCGCGCCGAGAGATGGTGCGATGGCCTCGTGCATGCGGTCGGCGGCGCCGGAGTGGCCGACGCCGGCGACCACCACGAAGAGCCCGCCGAAGAAGAGGAGGAGCGGCCAGTCCACGCGCATGAGCGCCTCGCGCGGGGCGCGGCCGCCCACCGCCGTGCAGAGCGCGGCGCCGGCGAGCGCGGTCCAGGCGAGCGGAAACCCGGCGAGGAACCCGGCCAGGACGAGCGCCGTCGCGCCGAGCGCCTTCGCGAGGAGGCGCGTGTCGAGCTCCGGGCGCGCGATGCGCGACGGCGCGATGCGGCTCCGGCCCAGCTCGCGCCGGAAGAGCAGCTGCAGGAGCGCGGCGGCGACGAGGAGCGACGCGGCGGCGGGGAGGGCGAGCGCCGAGGCGAAGCGCGCGTACGGGATCCCGGAGAGGGTCCCCACGATCATGTTCTGCGGGTTCCCGGTGAGCGTCGCGGCCGAGCCCGCGTTCGAGCCGAAGGCGACGGCGAGGAGGAACGGCAGCGGGGGCAGCTCCGCGTCGTCCACGATCCGGAGCACGAGCGGCGTCATCATGAGGCAGACCGTGTCGTTCACGAGGAACGCGGAGAGACCTCCGGCCACGAGCGCGAGCCCCCACAGCAGCGCCCGCGGCGTCCGGACGCTCGTCACGACCTTCCAGCTCGCCCAGCGGAAGAAGCCCGCCTCGGTGAGGTAGGCCGACAGGATCATCATCCCGAGGAGGAGCCCGACGGTGTCGCCGTTCACCGCAGCGCCCGCTTCACCCGATGTGAGCACTCCCGCCGCCACCATCGCCACCGCGCCGAGGAGCGCCGCGGATGGGCGGTCGAGCGAAAGGAATGGCACGCGCCCGGCCGCGACCGCGACGTAGGTGAGCGAAAACACGATGATTGCGGCGATCATCTGGGCGCAGCCCCCTCAAAGGGACGGCATTCGGCGTGGATC